>JBEBDF010000059.1:0-12607 GCA_041157105.1 Bacteroidota bacterium
TCTCCGTCGTTTTCATTGCTGTTATCAAACTTTTCGCCAATCACGGTAGGTGTGCAGATAACTACTTGAGCATTAGCCTTTTGAATCTTCTTAATTAAAGCATTATAGAAGCGTTCAAACTTGTCAGCATCCGTTCCAGTACGGGATGTTGTCTTATGCCAAACGTCGTTAATTCCAATGTAGATAATCACTAGATTAGGATTCTTTGCAACCACATCGTCCTCGTGGCGTAGGTATAAATCATAGACTTTATTCCCTCCTATTCCAGCTCCAATTAATTCATATTGATTGGATAGACCTTGTGCGGCGATCATTTCGGTCATTTTGGTAATATACCCTGTCTTTCCTACTCCAGCTTGTGTAATTGAATCTCCGAAGAAAATAATGCGTTTAGGGCCATCCTTCTTAAATGAGCTTAAAGAGGTTCCCAAAATCAATAAAAGGCAAATCAGTTGTTTTTTCATAGGTTTAGTTGTTTAGATAAATGAATCCACCGTCAATGGGATAATCACAACCTGTGATAAATGCGGCTTCATCGGAACATAAATATAAAGCTAAATGAGCAATTTCTTGTGGTTGAGCCATCCGACCTATTGGTTGAGTGGCCGATAATTTGGCAAACATCTCCTCTTTATTATCTGGATAGTTTTTCGCGATAAAACCATCCACAAAAGGTGTATGAACCCTACCAGGTGAAATGCAATTACAACGAATCCCTTGGTGAATATAATCTTTTGCTACAGATTGCGTCATCGATTTAATGGCCCCTTTCGTCATTGAGTAACCAAAACGATCCGGTATTCCCACCGATGCAGCCACCGAAGCCATATTTAAAATCACCCCCGACTTTCGCTGAATCATACCTGGAATAAAGGCATACATGCAGTGATATGCCCCTTTCACATTCACATCAAAGATATTTTGAAAATCAGCTGGACTAGTTTTCTCCAAATTACCAATTTGTGGAATACCTGCATTATTCACCAAAATATCAATCGAACCTAATTCATTAGCTATAGCTTGAACTGATTCTATATTCGTTATATCCGCTAAATGCAAGGTGATATCAGCTGGCAAGGGCTCTGCAGGGGTTTTCAAGTCAATCACATGTACTTCCGCCCCTTGTACTGAAAAGGTTAGCGCAATCGATTTTCCGATGCCTGAGCATCCGCCTGTGATGACGACTTTTTTTTGGGTTAGTTTGAACATAGTTATCAGTTATCAGTTGTCAGTTGTCAGTGGTCGGTAATCAGTATTCAGTAGTCCGGAGGGAATGAGTCCGAAGGTGTAAATAATATATCTCTACTCTATAATCTCTACTCTACTTTATTCTTTATTCTTTATTCTTTATTCTTTATTCTTTACAAGGATACCCCTCTCCTCCAGAACATAAAATCATCCTGTCCTAGATCCATGGCTTTTGTATTTATTTCTCCAGAAGCTAATTTAATAATGTATTCCAAAACTTCCTCTCCCATTTGTTCTACCGTTTTCTCACCCGAAATAATGGGGCCACAATTGATATCGATGATTTCAGGAAGTTTTTCAGCTAGCTTCGTATTAGTAGATAATTTGACCATTGGGCTGATTGGATTTCCGGTAGGAGTCCCTAATCCCGTTGTAAACAGTTGAATAGTGGCCCCAGCACCCGCCATTCCGGTGGTAGCAAGGACATCATTTCCTGGCGTACAAACTAGGTTTAAGCCTTTTTTAGTGACATACTGCCCATAACCTAACACGTCTTCAATTGGTGAAGATCCGGCCTTCTTAGCGGCTCCAGCTGATTTTATGGCATCAGTTATTAGCCCATCTTTAATATTACCAGGAGATGGATTCATATCAAAACCTGCTCCTACTAAGGCTGCTCTGCGCGCATATTCACGCATCAAGAATCCGAAATTATCCGCGATTTCCTTCGTAACTGCTCTGTTTTGCAATTCCTGCTCTACCCCACAAAGTTCAGGGAATTCAGCGATCATCACCGTTCCACCTAGACCTACCACTAAATCGGCCGTATGTCCGATGGCTGGATTAGCTGAAATACCGGAGAATCCATCTGAACCGCCACATTTAACCCCTACACGTAAGGCCGATAAAGGAGCTGGTTTACGCGTTTGTTTGTTGATTTCAACCAGACCTTTGAATGTTTGAAGGATCACTTCATTCAACATATTCTCTACCCCACTTCCTGTGTCTTGTTGTTGCTCAAAAATGTAAAGTGGTTTGGAGAAATTCGGATCTTTCTCCTTTAATTTTTCTTTAAATACTTCGATTTGAGAGTGTTGGCATCCCAGGCTTAGCACAGTAATACCTCCTACGTTCGGGTTCAAACAATAACCCGCTAATAGAGCGCACAAATTTAGAGAATCATCTTTGTTCTCGCCGCAGCCACTTTCATGCGTTAAGAACTTGATTCCGTCGACATTAGGGAATTGAGCTGATTTGTGAACTAAAACGGATGCCGTTGAATCAGTATCAATTTCGAGTGGTTTACCTTCGGCTAATTGGGCCCCTAATTGTTGTACTTTCTGAGTAAAGGGATCTAGTTTTTGGAAACCTAACCCATTTAAAAACGCATTCTTTAATAATTCAATGTTTCTGTTTTCACAGAATACGAGTGGAATAACTAGCCAATAGTTTTGTGTACCCACTTGGCCATCTGCCCTGTGGTAGCCATTGAATGTTCGATTTTGGAAGGCAGATACATCGGGTGCTGTCCAATGATAATCCTCTTGCTTGCCTTTGAAATCGGTAGCAGCATGATGCAGATTAAACGTATGAATCAATCCACCTTTAGGTATATCTTGACTGGCAAGTCCCACTAATACACCATACATGGTTGCTTTTCCATCCTTTGCAATTGCCTCAGTGGTGAATTTGTGTTTTGCTGCAATATCATCCTGCAATGTAATTTGATTCCCATGGTGGTTAATCACGGTACCCTTAGGTAGATCTAGTAGGGCTACTAATAAGTTGTCTGTGGGGTTGATTTGTAAATACGTTTTACTCATGATGTTAGGCTAAATATATTTTTGGCTAGTACCCATTTTGTGCCTTCTGGCGTTCCGGGTATTAATTTTTGATAACTTGACATTAAGTTTTCCCAAGCCTGCACCTTAGGATTATTAGTATCTAATTCTTCTTTTTTGGCAAAACTAAACGACTCATTTGCTATAATTTCCATACATAGTCGGTTTTCAAAGCGAAACATCTTCATCGATTCTATACCGGATTCAAGTATACTCTTTTTGATTTCTTCAGGTATGGGTTCATGGTACTTCTCATATTCCCGAATCAATTCTGGATCGTTTTTCAAGTCAAGAAATAAGATAAATTGTTGCATTAGTCTTTAATTTCAAATCCTTTAAAAGCAAAATAGATAATATAAGCAAAGCACAATAAAGGAATGCCCAAGGCTGCAGCAGTACTTATTTTGAACAAGGAGGCAGTTAGCGGAGGAACGATGGCACCTCCCACAATGGACATGATGATTAAGGAAGACGCTAATTTAGAACCGTCACCTAAGCCTTTACAGGACAAAGCGAAAATGGTTGGAAACATGATTGATTGAAAGAAATAAACAGCGATTAAGGCAATCAGTGCCGCTAAACCTCCTCCAAACATAGCAACAGCCACCGATACTACCGCTCCGATTGCATATACACCTAATACTTTATTGGAGGCAATTTTCCCCATTAAATAAGTGCCTAAGAAACGACCTAGTAAAAATAAAATAAAGGCAAATGAGGCATGGAAACTAGCGATTTGTGTAGGACTCATCGTGTCTGTGATTTGGTAGATCTTATCCACAATCCAAAGATTATCATCTTTAGCTAAGTCCAATTTTAAATCTACAAAATTTCCCCAAAGGGAGACTTGTGCTCCAACATTCAAAAATTGAGCTAAAATGCCTAATACTAAATGTTTTCGCCTTAATAAGCCAGTAATAGTAACTTTCTCATTTGACTCCTCAGCAGACTGTAATTCAGGCATTTTGGTAAAAACAAATAAGACAGCTACTAAAGCCACAACGATACCAATGATTATGTAGGGCATTTGTACGGATGCTGCTTGGCTCACTCGAATGGCTTCTGCTTCAGCAGCTGGAAGCGCTTGAATCATTTCACGTGTATATTCCTTTTCTGAAAAGATAAATAATCCTCCGATGATAGGCCCAAGTATGATGCTCATTCCATTAAAGGATTGAGCTAGATTTAATCGAAAGTCCCCTTTCTCTGGATCGCCTAATACGGTTACATATAAATTTGCTGCCGTCTCTAAGAATGCAATACCAGCTGCAATTAGGAATAACGCAATTAGGAAAAAGCTATACATGCGAATTTCAGCTGCTGGATAAAATAGAAAAGAACCGGCAGCATAGAGGATTAATCCCATAAGGATACCAGCTTTATACCCCATTTTTTTCATTACATAACCAGCTGGTAGAGCCATGGCAAAATAGCCAAAATAAAAGGCAGTTTCAACGATGTTAGCTTGCCAGCGTTGTAAATCAAGGGCCGTTTGGAATTGTTTTACTAATGAGCCATTTAAACTATTAGCAAGGCCCCATAAAAAGAATAAACTGGTTACTAAAATAAAAGGAATCGTGTAGGAAGTTGATTCCGAATTTTTTAATGTAGGTTGATCATCATTTAGAGGTAAAGCCATATGGAATTTTTATATAAAAGTAAAAACATAGCATAATTTACCTCCTTTTATTTAATTTTAACGCAAACCTAATTTACATAATGAATAAAGTACTTTCCTGCCTCCTATTATTGTTTAGTATCAGCCTTTCAGCTCAGATTAAATCGCCTGAAGAATTTTTAGGTTATCCTATAGGTACTAAATTCACCTATCATCATAACATTGTAGCATACAGTCGTTATTTAGCTTCCCAAAGTAATGGATTAGCCCAATGGCAGGTCTATGGTCAAACCAATGAAGGCCGTGAGCAAGGTCAAATGATTATTGCAAATCTTCCTGCAGGAATTAGCCTGGAGCAAGTTCAACAAAATCACCAAAAACGAATCCTAGGGGAAAAAGCAGATTCTACTCTCCCAGTTATTATCAATTTATCATTCAATGTGCATGGTAATGAAGCTGCCGGAAGCGAAGCTGCTTTGAATACGTTATATGCCTTGATTGCAAAACCCAATAGATCTATTCCTTATGTCATTTTAATCGATCCTTGTATTAATCCAGATGGACGGGATGCCTATGTAACCCAATACAATCGCCGTAATTTTATTTTGGGAGGAAATGCTGATCCCAATGACCAGGAGCACTATGAAGGAATAACCTCGGGTCGTTACAATCATTTTTCATTTGATTTAAACCGGGATTGGGTTTGCCAGACTCAAAAAGAGACACAGCAACGCTTAAAGTTTTATCGTTCTTGGATGCCCATGATGCATGCTGATTTTCATGAGCAAAGTTTCCAGCATTCGTATTATTTCCCTCCGGCAGCAAAGCCTTATTTAAATTTTATTGCACAATCGACTAAAGATTTGCAAGAAAGCGTAGGCCGTTCTTTTTCGAAGCTTTTTGATGAAAAAAAATGGCCTTATTTTACTTCTGAGGTCTATGACTTATTATATCCTGGCTATGGTGATACTTATCCCGTTCTAAATGGTGCGTTAGGTATGACTTTAGAGCAAGGAGGAATTAGAGGTGGATTAATTTCTGCCAAGAGTGATGGTGATACGATCTCTTTGGTAGATCGAGTGAAACATCATTCAGCTTTGGCCTTAAACTTAGTAGAATGGTCGCTTACAAACTCAGAAAGCTTAAAAGATTCTTTTTATGGTGTTCATGATAAGTCTAGAACGAATCCTGCAAATAAGTATGCCTACTATTTTGTCCCTGAAGAAGAATTAGTGAAAGCTCAAGACTTTAAGCAATTGTTGATTAAAAATAATATATCGTTCTCTTACACAGATGTAGTAAAAAGTGTTCCAGCCTATGAATACACATCCATGAAGCAGGTAGCTATTCCTTTAAATAAACATGGTTTACTCATTTCAGCAAAACAACCATCGGCACCTTTGATTCAGGCTTTATTGGATCCGACAATCGCATTAGAGGATTCTCTAACCTATGATATAACGGCGTGGAACTTGTTTCAATTAAATGGATTGAAAGCATTTGGACTAAATGAGAATGTTTTTGGCCCATCTAAGTATCAAAATGAAGTAAAGCAGTTCCCCTTAAATGAGAAGAAATTAGCGTATCAATTCAGCATTGTTGATTATAAATCAAGTCAAGAATTAATTAAATATGCTATTGACTTGGGCGCTATAGTGACCTATAATGATGCGTTGAATAAGTCGGGAATTGTTACGATTACTAGTTTAAAATTAACTGATTTACAGAGAGCTGAATTATTAAAGTTTGCATCGAATAGATCTATTCAACTTTCTAGTTTAGATTCGTTTAAATCATCGGATAATTTTGATCTAGGTTCTACTCATTACAAATCTGTTTTTGTTCCCAAAATTGCAGTTGTAGTAGATCCTGCAAATGATGTAAATCAACAGGGTGAACTAGCTTATTTTTTGACTCAGAAATACGGATTCAAACCTGCCTTTATTCCATCAAATCAATTGTTTAGGTCAAATTTATTTCACTATACACACCTTATTTTCCCTGATGGAAAGCATGGTGCCCTATCCAATACGAATTCGATCCTTTTGATGGATTGGGTAAAGAAAGGTGGAAAACTGATACTTATGGAGGGAGCACGTAAAATTATAGAAGATAAAGATTTAGTAGCAAAAGAGGATACAGCTAAACACACTTCTACTTATGCGATGCGTGAAAGAGCTGAATTGTCCAATACAACCTCTGGAAACATGTTACAAGTGGAAGTTGAGAAGACACATCCATTGGTATTTAGAATTAATGAAAACTCCATGTATATCTTAAATCAGACTTCTGATTTTGTTAAGCTTCCAAAAGATTTTACTCCAGTTCTTAAGACATCATCTAAGCCCACTATCATGGGGTTTGTAGGATCAAATAAAAAAGCTCAGTTAGCTAATTCTTTGTTATTGGGTGTAAAAGAAATGGATAAGGGTAAAATTATTTGGTTTGGCTTTAACCCTTTATTCCGGGCAATTCCTAATCAAGGTCAAACCATTTTTGAAAATTTATTTCTTTATTCTGAATTCTAATGATTCGATTTACGCTACTTTTTGCCTTATTAAGTACTTCCATTTTCGCTCAAAAGGTTAGTCCTGTCTATCCTATCCCATCTGCAAAACAATTAGCTTGGTCGGAGTTGGAGTATTATGGCTTCATTCATTTTAATATGAACACCTTTACGAATGTGGAGTGGGGTGAAGGGAAAGAAAGTCCTTCTTCTTTTAATCCGAGCGCCTTAGATTGTAATCAATGGGCTCGAATCGCTAAGAAGGCAGGAATGAAAGGATTAATTTTGACGGTAAAGCACCATGACGGATTTGCACTTTATCCTTCTAAATATACCACCCATTCAGTAGCTAAATCACCATGGAAGAATGGGAAGGGCGATGTAGTTAAAGATTTATCTCAAGCTTGCATGAAGTATGGGTTAAAACTCGGAATCTATTTATCGCCTTGGGATCGTTTTCATCCAGATTATGGTACAGATAAGTACAATCAGGTGTATGCCAAAATGCAGGAAGAGCTATTAACTAATTATGGTCCTATTTTTGAGTTTTGGTACGATGGAGCTAATGGAGAAGGTCCAAACGGGAAAAAACAAGTGTACGATTGGCCTCTCTTTCATTCCATGGTAAATAAATACCAACCGAATGCGGTTCAGTTTTCAGATGCGGGACCAGATATTCGTTGGGTAGGTAATGAAAGAGGGTATGCTTACGACACCATGTGGAGCCCTATTTTACGTGACAAAATCTACCCAGGATGTCCTGACTTTGATAACTATAGAAATGGTCAAGAGAATGGAACGCATTGGGTTTCCCCAGAAGTAGATGTATCTATTCGTCCAGGCTGGTATTATCACCCTGATCAAGATGATAAAGTGAAAACACCGGATTCGTTGTTAAAGATTTATGTAGCCTCCGTAGGGCGGAATGCTAATTTATTATTAAATATTCCGGTGGATACACGTGGATTGATTCATGAAAATGATTCAGCCTCTTTGATGGGTTTTGCAGCTATTCGGGCTAAATCACTTGTTAATCTTTTAAAGGGTAACTCTTTAGATCCCTTGTTTGATGGAAAGAATTCCACCTATTGGATGGCATCTGAAAAGAATAATTTTATAAAAGTGGATTTAAATAATGCTCAAAGAGTTAATACCATTATGCTTCAAGAACCAATAGCTTTGGGACAGCGCGTAAGCAGTTTTGAAGTAGAATTAGTGGATGATGCAGGAAGAAAGGAAGTGATTAGTGCAGCTACGATAGGCCATAAACGAATGATTACCTTTAAGGAGCGTAAATTAAAAAGCTTCCAAATTAGATTCACATCCTCTCGAGGGAAGGTGTTAATTTCTAATGTAGAAGCTTATCGTATTATTTCAACACGTAACGAACCGCTTTTCCTGTAAAAGTAAATCCATTAGCTGTCTGCGTACTATAAACCGTATATTTTACGTCAACTAGAGCCGTAGCTCCTAGGTCCATCGCCTTTTCGACCATCAAACGTAATATCTCCTGCTTTTTATCCTGGTGATTACCTCTGTAAAGCATTTTTCCATTTTGTGTCTGATTATTCTCTAATGGAACCTCACCTGACATTTTGATTGTTTCGATTTCCTCGAAGCTTGACTTCGGGGTTTCATTGAAATATACTACATCAATATCGTATTTAACGGGAATTTCGAAACCCAAACCATCATGGCGCTCGACTCCACCGTTTTTAAAATCATTCGAATAATACGATGACGGCTTAACATGTTTAGAACATCCAACCACTCCTACTATAAGAAGTAGCTTACATGCTTTCTGAATCATAGATCAATACTTTATCCCAAAGGTGGGCACAATTTTTAATGAATTCTAAGTGGATAGGGGCTGTTTGGTAATAATCATGACCCTTCTCCTCTTCAAAAGTAGTTAATAAGCAATAATCATAGGAACGATCAATCACAGGACGATCTGTATTGGCAGGTTTTCCTACACTAAATACATCAACCGTTTCAATATCTGCAAGAGATTGAACACCGGCTTCAAATAAAGCGATATCCTCCTTGCTTAACCCCTTTTTTAACCAAAAATTTACAACGTGTACAAACATATATTATTTATTTAATCCTTCTTGTGAACTGATTTGAGCTAATTTATTTCCTAATTCTGGCGATGCACTTGCCAATGGCATACGTACCTGAGCCCCAAATAATCCTTGGTTCTCTAACAATTTCTTCACTCCCACCGGATTTCCTTCTTCATATAAATAAGGGTCTATGGTTAAGAATTTCCCTAATTCCTTAGAAGCTGATTTAAAGTCACCAGCTAAAGCATGATGGATCATGGTGGTAAATTGCCGAGGAAATGCATTCGCAATGACCGACATTACCCCTACGCCACCGATAGATATAATAGGTACTGCTTGAACATCATCTCCTGAAATTAACAGGAAGTCATCTGATTTATGGTAGACAATCTCCATGCATTGTTCGATGATACAAGACGCTTCTTTAATTCCGATAATATTTTTATGTTCCGCTAGTTTTAAAACCGTTTCTGCTGACATATTAATTCCCGTTCTTCCCGGAATATTGTACATGATGACAGGAACTGGGCAGGCATCAGCTATAGCCTCGTAATGAGCAATAACTCCTCTAGCGCTTGGTTTGTTATAATAAGGACAAACGGATAAAATAGCGTCAATCCCTTCAAAAGAGGTGTTTTTTATTTGAGATAGTAGCGAATCTGTATTGTTTCCACCTAAACCGTAAACAATAGGGAGATTCTTGATGTTGGCTTCTTGAATGGTTGAAACGATTTTTTTCTTTTCATCAGAAGTGGTGGTGGCAGATTCTCCCGTGGTTCCTTGAACGACTAAATAATCTACTCCACCTGCTGTCACGTGTTGAATTAATTTCTTAAGTCCATCCCAATTAATTGAACAATCTTCGTTCATTGGTGTAACTAAAGCTGGCGCAACGCCGTGAAATTTTGGTAATGATTGCATAATCTAAGAGAGGAGGGCTATAAACTCGTCCTCCGAAATAATTGGTATGGATAATGAATTGGCTTTTTCCAATTTAGCTGGACCCATATTTTCCCCAGCTACGAGGTAATCTAATTTGGCAGAAATACTGGAAACGACTTTGCCGCCGTTAGCGATGATTTTTGCTTTTAATTCATCCCGATCGAAATGGGTGAACACTCCCGAAATTACAAAACTTTTGCCTTCTAGTGCGGTGGTTTCTAAAACTATTTCGTTTATTTCTTCAGAAAACTGCACTCCTGCAATTTTCAATCGCTCTAAAATTGCCTGGTTTTCTTGGTTTTCGAAAAACGAAAGAACACTCAAGGCAATCCGCTCCCCTATTTCTGGGACTGCAATTAATTCTTCTAAGTTAGCCTGCATTAAATTTTCCAAAGAATGAAAATGAATGACTAATTTTTCTGCAATAGTTGCTCCCACGTGTCTTATACCTAATCCAAATAATACTTGCCTAAATGGAATAGACTTAGAATTTTCGATACTAGCTAAAATGTTTTGTATCGATTTAGCTTGAAAACCCTCCAATCCAATGAATTTTTCGGCATTTAAATCATATAAATCTGCTACATTTTTAACAATCCCTTTCTCGAATAATAGATCTACTGTTTCGGTTCCTATATTCTCAATATTTAATGCCTTACGAGCGATGAAATGTTCAATCTTTCCTTTAATCTGAGGTGGGCAGCCTGTATCGTTTGGACAATAATGGTTCGCTTCTCCTTCTAGTCGAATTAAATTCGTATTACATGAGGGGCAAGTGGTAGGGAACACAAATGCTCTCCCCTCTTTGCGAACGGCTATATCCACACCCGTTATTTTAGGAATAATTTCTCCCCCCTTTTCAATAAAAACCATATCTGCTTCGCGTAAGTCTAGACGCTCCATCTCATTGTAATTGTGAATGGAAGCGCGTTTAATGACTGTTCCTGCTAAGTAAACAGGCTCTAAATTAGCAACAGGGGTTATATTTCCGGTTCGTCCTACTTGGTATGAAACGGCGTTGATACGTGTTCGTGCAATTTCAGATGGATATTTGAAGGCGATGGCCCAGCGAGGAGATTTGGCCGTAAAACCTAAACGTTCCTGCTGTCCAAAATCATTGACCTTTATGACAATCCCATCCGTATTCAAGGGAAGTTCGTTTCTTTTATCCGCCCAATCTTCTATATAAGTAAGTACCTCATCAATAGATTTGCAAACTCGATACGTAGGAGAAACACTAAATCCGACCGCCTTCAAATGCTCTAATGCTTCTGAATGGCTATTAAATGGATTTTCATTGCCTAAATAAGAATAGATAAAGCATTCCATCTTTCGCCGAGCTACCTCCGCAGAATCCTGCATTTTAAAAGTGCCAGAGGCTGCATTGCGGGGATTGGCTAAGGGTTGATCCCCTTTCGCTACCTTCTCTGCATTGATGCGATCAAAGGAAGTAATTGGCATATATCCTTCACCTCTAATTTCATAGGTCGTGGGTAAAAGAGTAGAATTAACCCGATTCGGCAAACTTTTAATGGTCTTCACATTAGCCGTGATGTCATCGCCTCTTGTTCCATCGCCTCTTGTTACCCCTTTGTGTAAGACGCCATTCGTATACCAAAACGACAGGGCAACCCCGTCAAATTTCAATTCACAAACATATTCGAAGGACTCTCCTTCTAAACCCTTTTTTACCCGCTCATCAAAATCCCTTAAATCACTTTCACTATAGGTATTTCCTAAAGAAAGCATAGGGAATTGGTGCGTAACGGATTTGAATTCTTTCGTGATAGTACCTCCCACTTTTTGTGTTGGGCTATCAGAGCGAGCGAAAAGTGGATTCTCGGTCTCTAATTTGATTAATTCAGCTAATAATTGATCGAAAGCCTGATCCGAAATTAGACTTTCATTTCTTTGATAATAAGCCTCATTGTAAAGATTGATCTTCTCAATGAGTTCATTCATTCGCTGATTAATATCCATAATCGAAATTAAAACTTAATTCATTTGGAATCAAGCGGGAAACAAGGTTTAGGAATATTTTATACCTTTGTCTTATGAGAAATTTGATCATCGCCCCTTCGGTTTTATCGTGTAATTTTTTGAACATTGGTTCTGAGGTTCAAATGTTGAATGAATCCGCTGCAGAATGGATTCATATAGATGTGATGGATGGGGTTTTTGTTCCCAATATTTCTTTCGGTTTTCCCGTGCTTGAGGCGATTAATAAAGTTGCGACAAAGGTTTTAGACGTTCACTTGATGATCGAAAAACCGGAGCAATATATTACGTCTTTTGCCAAAGCAGGTGCTAAAGTCATCACCGTTCACTACGAAGCTTGTCCTCACATTCACCGTACGATTCAGCAAATAAAAGATGCCGGTTGTTTAGCGGGTGTGGCCATCAATCCTGGTACGCCAGTTGAAGTTTACCAAGATATTATTGG
>JBEBDF010000060.1:0-12466 GCA_041157105.1 Bacteroidota bacterium
TATTCTAAGGCTACCTCCGGATATTTTTTTATCAAGCTGGCACTGTTTGAAAAGGCCTGAATGTGGCCAGGATCTGGGAATCCCACAAAATCACCGCCCCAGTACAGGCCAATTTCCTTTGCTTTGGAACCATATTGATCATATATAGCGCCATTTCGCAAATGTTTACCTTTTCTAGAAATGGCCCCATCCGCAGCTAAACCAAAATTATGAAAGGAAATGAATGCTTTCGAAAAACCCCTCTTTTGAAGCGCTAATTGTTGCTTCTTATTGCGAGTAGTAGAGGTATAGCGTAAGCGATAAGGAAAATGTATACGCTTGATTAAACTATCCCGCTTTATTTCAAAGGAATCAATTTCAGCCGCCAAGAGATCTGTCCACGGTCGATGCAATTCAGCTACTTCACGCGCCTCCCGCGTACCATCCGGATTAATCCGAATAAACACATAGTTCGCTACAGAATCCCCTGAAAAGGTCGAATCTTGCTGCTTATAAAGCCACTTGAACTCCTCCCAATCCAGCGATTCTAATGGGACAGGCTCACAAATACGTTGTTCAGCATCTAACTCACTAAAACTCAAAAAGAACCACAAAAGTGGTAGCAAACCAATTAGAATCATTTTTTTAATGGAATGATCAGCACTTCGCCACGAAGTGTAACATCATCTTTCTTGTGGTTAGCCTCCATGATCGCCTCTTTACTGACACCGTATTTCTCTGCAACTTTACGTAATATATCACCAGGCCCCACCGTATGAATGGCTTGAATCTTCACATTTAATTTAGTGGACCCGCTTTTTATCCCGTCTGGATTCACTCCTGGATTTAATGCTTTCAATTGATCTACTTTCAAACCAAATTTTCTGGCAACAGCAGAAAAGGTCTCCCCTTTTTCTACCGTAATGGAATGAGATTTTCCTGCAGGAGTGGCTACCTCAGGAACAACTTCAGCCTCTGCTTCTTTCTTTTGCTCCGCTAATTCTTCCTCATCAGACTTTCTGATTAATGAATCTTTAGGCACAATTAATGAATCTGCTGGATCTTGGACTGAATCTATCACCACTTGGGACGCTTCTGGCAACACCTCTTCCTCTATTTCAACAAATTTCTCTGCCTTGATTAATTCATCCTTATCAGGACTCACAAAGTGTTCAAAACCCACTGCAATTAATCCGACAAGTGTCAATAAAAGAATGCCCAACGTAATCACGGGCAGTTTACTGCTTTCTTCGTTCTCGCTCATTATTTTGAAAATTTAGCTTTCGTTTCTTGGCTCATATCAGCCACTTTATCTTCTAATTCCGCTTTGTAAGCGGTGTATTTTTCTGCCAATGAATCATCCGAAATGGCCAACATTTGGATGGCTAAAAGACCTGCATTTTTTGAAGCATTGAGGGCAACCGTTGCCACTGGAACACCATTAGGCATTTGCAAAATCGATAAAACAGAATCCCATCCATCAATAGAATTCGAAGACTTAACGGGAACACCGATAACAGGCAAAATGGTCGCTGATGCAATCATCCCCGGTAAATGTGCCGCCCCACCAGCCCCTGCAATGATCACCTTAATGCCTCGGGATTTGGCCTGCTGAGCATACGTCATCATTTTTACCGGTGTGCGGTGTGCAGATACAATATCCACTTCATAAGCTACCCCAAAATCCTTACAAACCTGAATGGCATCTTGCATCACTCCTAAGTCTGAGCTGCTGCCCATTATAATTCCTACCATAGCTATCAATTTATGCGATTACGCGTATACTTTGTTTAACTAATTCTGCTTTTTGTTCGATCTCTTCGCGAGAGCCAGCTACTATCGTAATGTGCCCCATCTTGCGAAAAGGCTTCGTAATTTTCTTTCCATATAAGAAAGGATGAACGCCTGGAATACCTAAAATCGTATCCAAACCTTCGTATTTCGCCGGTCCCGTGTATCCTTCAGCGCCTAATAAATTCAACATCCCAGAGTAACTATGCGCATAGGTATCTCCCAAAGGAAGCCCCGTAATCGCTCTCAAATGTTGTTCGTATTGTGACGTATCATTCGCTCTAATCGTTTGATGACCTGAATTATGTGGTCTTGGAGCGACTTCATTTATGAGGATTTTGCCGTCCTTCGTTAAAAACATTTCCACTGCTAAAACCCCCACTAAGCCCATTTTATCGATTAGACTAACGGCAATTTGCTCTGCTTCCCGCTCAATCTCGCGCGAAATAGCGGCAGGTGACACTAAAAACTCAACTAGGTTTTGGACAGGGTGAAACACCATCTCCACGGCAGGAAAGGCTTTAATCTCTCCTTGCGGATTCCTTGCTACAATAACGGCTAGCTCCTTGTCGAAATCAATCGCTTTCTCTAAAAGTCCAGGTTCTGCAAATCCTTTCGAGGCATCCGCTGCTGAACCGATGTATTGCACCCCTTTTCCGTCATATCCACCTTTGCCTAATTTATTATAAGCAGGCAAGAAATCTTCATTTGCTACAATTTCTGCAGCAGATTCAATTAATCTGAAGTCTGCGGTGGGGAAACCGTGGGATTGAAAAAAGGTCTTTTGGATGCGCTTGTCTTGAATCATTCGAAGCAAATGAGGTTGCGGATAGACCTTAATTCCCTCTGCTTCCAGTTGTTCTAATGCTTCAATATTGACATGCTCAATTTCGATACTGACTAAATCACATTTTTTACCAAAAGCATAAACCGTGTCAAAATCCTGAAACGAGCCCTGTGTGAATTGGGTAGTCAAGGTATGACAAGAAGCTTCTGGATCTGGATCAAGGCAGGCTATTTGCAAATCTAAGTTGATGGCTGCCTGTAACAGCATTCTTCCTAGTTGGCCGCCGCCTAATAATCCGATTTTGGGAAGTGAAGTAGACATAAATTCGAATTCAATGGGTAAAATTACGGCTTTTGTTTTACCTTTGGAAATTATTTACACCTCGAGAAAAAATATTCTTGTTGGAATCCAATTAAAGACCATGTCAAAAAGAAATTCTACGATTATCGCTTTTATATTGCTTGCTATTGCGAGTCGTTTATTGATTTTAGCCGGACCAGGTTGGGCTAACTTCTCCCCTATGGCATCTATGGCCCTTTTTGTTGGGGCGTATTTACATAATCGCAAGCAAGCGATAGCTTGGACTTTACTAGCGGTTTGGGGATCGAATTTGATCCTGAATAACACGTTATATGATTCCTTTTTTCCTGGTTTCTCCTTCGGATTTGATGCAGTTCATATGGGATTGTTTGCCTTGATCTCTTTATTAGGTCCAAACACGACGGCAAGCGCCTCTCGTTTCATCGGCACTAATTTAGCGGCAGCTATGGGATTCTTCTTGGTATCTAACTTCGCTGTTTGGGCAGGATCAGAAATCGCTTACACAAAAGATATCGCAGGATTAATGAACTGCTACGCAGCAGGAATACCTTTCTTAAAGAATACGATTGCTAGTCAATTCTTATTCTCTGGATTGTTCTTCGGAGCATTTGAAGTATTGAAAAAACAAGTTCCAGCTTTGCGCTAGAATGTAAAAGACATAAAAAAAGGGTCGGCTTGCAGATGCGAGCCGACCCTTTTTTATTTAATCAATTCTAGTTTTTGTAGACCTTTCCGTCTTTCATCACAAAGTTTATCTTGGTCATCAATTTAACATCTGCCACAGGGTCACCAGGCACCGCAACAATATCAGCCGCTTTTCCTACCTCGATGGATCCGATCAAATCACTTTGGCCTAATAAATCGGCTGCAGTGACTGTCGCTGATTTAATCGCCTCTAAAACAGGCATTCCTCCTTCATTCATCAATACAAACTCATAGCCATTTTTACCATGGCCAAAAACGCCCGCATCAGTACCAAATGCTATCTTCACCCCAGCCTTGTACGCTTTAGCAAAAGTTCCTTGAATAACTGGCCCGATTGCTGCGGCTTTCTTCGCCACCATTTCTGGGTAATAATTCGGAATCTTGGAAGAATCTGCTGAAGAACGTCCAGCAATAACTGTAGGCACATAATAAGTCCCCATCTTTTTCATCAATTCCATTAGCTCTTCGTCCATGAACGTTCCGTGTTCAATAGAGGTAACACCGCCTAAAATAGCGCGCTTCATACCTTCTTTTCCATGGGCGTGAGCGGCTACCTTATACCCGTAATCTTTTGCCGTTTGAACAATCGCACGTATTTCCTCATCTGTAAATTGGGCTCCTGAACCATCTTTGGCATAACTCAATACACCGCCAGTTGCCGTGATTTTAATTAAATCAGAACCCTCCTTGTAGCGTTGACGCACAGCTTTTGCTGCATCGGCAACACCGTTCACCACGCCATCTTCAGGTCCCAAATCCTTTTTGAATGTTTCATTAATTCCATTCGTGTCATCCGCGTGACCTCCCGTGGTTCCGATAGTAACACCCGCCGTAAAAATACGTGGACCTTCAATCAGGCCTTTGTTAATCGCATTGCGAAGACTAATCACCACATGAGTACCTCCTAAGTCACGCACCGTTGTAAAACCGGCCATCAAATTACGCTTCGCGTAGACATAAGCTTGGTAAGCCACATCTCCTGGATTCTTCACAAAGCGATCCAAATACGCACCCGGATTTGTTTCCGACTCCAAATGCACGTGAGAGTCGATTAAGCCGGGCATAACCGTTCTATCTTTCAAATTAATCACTACATCTCCTTTTGAAGGGCTCAAATAGCCTTCTGAAACAGCAACAATTTTCTTTCCTTCCACTACAATCGACCGATTCTTCAAAACCGTTTGCGTTTTCACGTCAATCAAAGAACCGCAGTGTAAAATAGTTTTTTGCGCAAAACCAGCGAATGCCAGTAGGCTCAAGCCCAGGGTTAATACTTTTTTCATAGTTTAGATGTTATTAAGGTTGAAACATGTTTCCAAAAACTTGGATAGCTTTTATTCACTACCGAGGGATCTAATAGGGTAATTTCTTTTTGCATGGCTAACGGAGCAAAAGCCATGGCCATACGGTGATCATCATATGTTTCGATAGGTTCGATCGTCGATACGCTAGAGAAATCGCCACGGACTTCATATTTGTGGTTAGTTTGCACTTCCACTAAACTCGCTCCTAATTTCTTTAATTCATTCTGTAAGGCAAGCACTCGATCAGTTTCCTTCACTTTCAAGGACTCTAGTCCCGTTAAGGTTAAGGAAATGTTCTTGACTGCAGCTAAAACACAGATGGTTTGGGCCAAATCTGGGCAATCGGTGAAGTCCCAAGCTAATGAAGTTTGCGCAGGGATTTTGGTCAACAAATAACCACGACCCGTATACGTACTTTTCACGCCTAATGGCTCCATAATGGCTTTAATGGCAGAATCCCCTTGCAAGGAATCGTCCTTCAAGCCCAACAATTCTAATGAACTATCTTCAAACGGGGACAAGGCCACCATCGAATACCAATAACTCGCTCCAGACCAATCTGATTCCACAGCAAAAGGCTGCAACATGTATTTTTGAGCAGGGATTTCAATCGTTCCATTAGTCCAATCCGTCTGGGCCTGAATGCCAAAATGTTTCATCTGAGCCAACGTCATCTCGATATAAGGCTTCGATCCTAAAGCTCCCGTGATTTGCAATTTCAGACCATCTGGCAGCAAGGGTGCTACCATCAAGATCGCCGAAATAAACTGCGAACTCACATCTCCACGAATGGAGATTTCGCGATTGCCTTGAAATGAAAACCCTTTTAACTGCAACGGAGGATATCCTTCTTGGTTCAAATAAGTAATATCAGCACCTAGCGTTCTTAAGGCATCCACTAAAATTCCAATAGGACGCTCACACATACGTGGAGTTCCGGTCATCTTTTTCGGGGTCCCCGTCACCGCATAATAGGCTGTCAAGAAGCGCATCGTCGTTCCCGCATCTAACACATCTGCTTCAGATCCGTTTTCAGATAAGAGGCGAATCATGGTTTGGGTATCTCGAGCCTCCGCTAAATTCGAAAGATTATCTAAAGGTCCTTTAGCAAGGGCATTGATAATTAAGGCCCGGTTGCTCTCAGACTTAGAAGCGGGCAATGGAATTATCTCAGAAAAAGACGACGTACGTGGAAATAAAGTAATTTGACTCAAAACTGGACTGCGACTAACGCAATTTTAAAGTGACTAAAGACAGAACGGCTAAGATAATTCCCACGATCAAAAAGCGAATAACGATCTTCGATTCATGGTAATTCTTCTTTTGGAAATGGTGGTGCAATGGCGACATCAGAAAGACGCGACGCCCCTCTCCATACTTGCGCTTGGTGTATTTAAAATAGGCCACCTGTATGATAACCGATAAATTTTCAATTAAAAATATCCCACAAAGAACAGGAATCAACATTTCCTTGCGAATCACAATCGCTAACGTCGCAATCACTCCACCCAGCATCAAACTCCCCGTATCACCCATAAATACCTGTGCAGGGTAAGCATTATACCAAAGAAAACCAATACAGGCCCCTACAAAGGCCGCACAAAAGACAGCCAGCTCTCCCGAATTAGGAATAAACATCACATTTAAATACTGTGAAATGACCTTATTACCAGAAACGTAAGCTAAAATGGCTAAGGCAATTCCGATAATAACCGAAGTTCCAGCCGCTAAACCATCGATACCATCCGTAATATTGGCGCCATTCGAAACAGCCGTAATGATGAAAATAACAACTAAAACGTATACTATCCACACATATTCATCTGGAATAAAGCTAGGCAATAACATGTTATAATCGAACTGATTATCCTTCATAAATGGAACCGTCGTTACCAGCGATTTATGATCAATAAAGGTGCCATCTGTAGCGAACTCCCGCACCTTGATGTGCTGATTAAAATACATGGTTAAGCCTACGATGATGCCTAACCCAATTTGGCCTATCACCTTAAATTTGCCCGATAAACCTTCCTTATTTTTCTTAAATACTTTGATATAATCATCTGCAAAACCAACCGCTCCTAACCAAATGGCTGAAGTCACCAAGAGCACAATGTACACATTCGTAATCTTCGAAAATAATATGGTAGGAATCAATAATGATAACAAAATAATAAAGCCTCCCATGGTAGGAGTACCTTTTTTTGCCATTTGGCCTTCTAATCCTAAATCCCGAATTTCTTCTCCGATTTGCAATCTTTGTAAACGGTAGATAACTGATTTACCCCAAATCGCTGCAATACCTAAAGACGTAATGATCGCCGCAAAAGCACGGAAGGTGATGTATTGAAAAACACCGGCGCCCGGAATATTCAAGGTCTTGTCTAGGTATTCAAAGAGGTAATAAAGCATCTAAATGGATTTTAATTTATAAAATTGCAAAAATTCGAGGGGAATTCAAACTCAGCTAAAAGCCTCCCCAAGGACTATTTTATCATCAAAGTCATATTTCACACCCTGAATGTCTTGGTAATTTTCATGGCCTTTCCCCGCCACTAAAATGATATCTCCCACCCCCGCTAATTCGCGAACCGCATAAAAAATTCCTTCTTTCCGATCTGAAACGCGGTGCACCTTGGATTTTAGCTCCACTGGAACACCTGCCTCCATTTGGTCTAATATTAATTCCGGATCTTCCTTGCGTGGATTATCAGAGGTCAACACGACTGAATCACTGTATTTGGCGGCTAATTCGGCCATTATAGGGCGCTTACCGGCATCCCGATTCCCTCCACAACCCACCACCGTAATAATTCGCTGTGATTTATCACGAATCGTTTGAATTGTTTTCAAGACATTTTCTAAAGCATCTGGGGTATGGGCATAATCCACTATCCCCATTTTATTTTGAGATCCGGCTAATTGCTCAAACCGGCCAGGGGCTGTTTTAAGGGCCGAAATCTGCACTAGCACTTCGTGTGATTCTTCGCCTAATAATAATGCTGCCGCATAGATTCCCAATAAATTATAGGCATTAAATGTCCCTATTAATTGTGCGTGAACTTGCTGGTGGTCGATCTCTAATTGCAAACCGCCCACACCGTTGCTAATAATTTTCGCCTTAAAGTCGGCTGCGTTTAATAAACCGAAACCGTATTTCTTTGCTGCCGTGTTTTGTAACATCACCATTCCACGCTTATCATCTACGTTTGTTAACGCGAAGGAAGAAGCGGGGAGTGCGTCAAAGAAACCTTTTTTGGCCTTAATGTATTCGTCAAATGTCTCGTGAAAATCCAAGTGATCTCGGGTAATATTCGAGAAAATGGCACCAGAAAATTGAATGGCATGAATGCGTTTCTGAACTACCGCATGAGAACTCACCTCCATAAAGGCATGACTACAACCCGCCGAAACCATATCTGCAAGCAAGGCATTCAAACTCAAGGCATCCGGCGTTGTATGCGTTGAAGGTATTACTTTGTCTTCAATCTTATTCACCACGGTCGAAATCAATCCACACCGATGACCTAAACGCTTAAACAATTCAAATAATAAAGTAACGGTCGTCGTTTTACCATTCGTACCTGTGATCCCCACTAATTTTAATTTCTTCGAAGGATGATTGTAAAATTCTGCCGCAGCCTCCGCTAAGGCCTTATTTGAATCAGCAATTTGAACACATTGTACGTCTGATGGGACATCTATAGGTCTTTTTTCTACCACCCAATAAGTGCAGCCTTGCTCATAGACTTGAGGCAAAAAGGAATGACCATCTACCTGAGTTCCAGGAATGGCGAAAAATACGGAACCGGGAGCTGCCTTTCGGGAATCAAAGCACAAATTCTCAATGTCAATACCTGGAAATAAAGAGATTTGTGCCATTTTAATGCAATTGTATAAAGACTAAACTGTTTTTTGCAGCGGCAGATCCGGCTGGGATGGATTGATTCGTTACCGTACCAAAACCATTCGCCCGAACCTTCAAACCCTTATTTTCTAACGCAAACAAGGCATCGCGTAAATTCATCCCTACCACATTCGGTACCGTTTTAGGAGTCATGGTGATCGCTTGATTTTTCACCGTTTTCTTCTCCAAATTAAAGTTCAACCACTGTCCATTTTCTTCTACTTTAGGTAAACCTAATCGAGAAAATAAGATGTTTTGATCACCTGGATGGATGGTATGTGCTAATTTGTTTTTATTCAATGAATCAGGCAAATAACCCCGTAGCGTTTGCTGCAATTTCATGTCGCGCAAATAGATTCGATCAGAAATCTCCTTAAATACAGGGGCTGTTACTTGACGCGCATACGTTCCCTCTGCACTTCCCTTCGGTTCATCCACGGCGATAATCATGGTGTACTTAGGATTCTTCACTGGGAAATAACCCGCAAAGGTGGTGTAGTAATTTCCTTTTCGATAGCCTTTAGCTCCTGTAACTGTTCTTTGAGCAGTGCCAGTTTTACCAGCAATACCATAAACCGTACCCTTAATATTATTAGCTGTTCCTTTGGTCACAACACCCTCTAACATAATTTTCAATTTCTGTAAGGTCTCCGGCGAACATAAAGGCTTCGAGTCACGCACTTGAGAGGCCGTGTAGTCTATTACAACCTCATCTCCACGCGTTGCTTTACTAACAACCAAAGGTTGTATCCAATACCCATTGTTCGCAATTGCATTGTAAAAGGCTAAAATTTGCAAAGGAGTATACTGAGTCGAATAACCAACCGAGGACCACAATAACTGTAATCCATCCCATTTAGAAGGTACTGGGAAAACGGGTTTTCGACTAGGCTTCAACTGAAAGTCCAAGGATTCAATCAAATGATATTTCTTCAAGTAATTGTAAAACTTTTCATTATTCGTTGTACCAAAAGCCTCCTGAACTAGCTTCATCGTCCCCACATTAGAGGAACTTGTAATCACTTGCTCTAACGATATCGTTCCTAATGGATGGGAGTCTGACATGACCCCATTGTACAAACGAAATTTACCATCACCTGTGTTCACCATTTTAGTCAGCGGGTAATTCTTTTCCTCTAACACCGCCATAATGGAAGGCAATTTAAATACCGATCCAGGGTCGCGCGCCTCTAATAATGCATAATTATAGGTTTCAGAATATCCGGTGGGTGAGAGGGGATTAGCCGCAATATTCGACAAGGCTTTAATTTTTCCAGTAGAAGTCTCCATCACGATCGCCACCGCGTAATTTCCCTTAAAGATTTTCATCCCATTTAGTAAGGCAGATTCCACTATCTCCTGGATATTAATGTCTATCGTAGAGTGTAAGTCCACACCAGCTACTGGCAGCTTAGGCTCATCGCCAGGCTCCGGACGCCAGGTATTATTATCCATTTTCTCATACATCCCCTCACCAAACTCTCCCCTCAATTCTTTATCAAAACTATTTTCAATTCCGACACGTCCTTTATCTCGCAAGTCTTTTAGATAACCCACGGTACGATAAGCCATTTGGCCAAAGGGTGCGTAACGCACATTAATTTTATCAAACACAACCCCTGATTGATTCGATGTTTTCGCATCCTTAAACAGTGGGAAACCCAGCACTTTCTTCTTTTCTTGGTAATCCAATAGGCGATTATTCAATAGCAAATACGTTCGACCACTGCGTCTGGCAGCCGCGATTTTCTCCTTGTATTCATCGGCTGTGCGGTCTTTAAAAAAATTAGAAAGCGCCGCAGCTAGACCATCTATATGCTGCTTATAAAACTCATCTGCTTTCGTATTACCTGTCAATACCGAGGGGTCCATTCCTAAACGATATTTAGGCAGAGTAGTAGACAATAAACTACCATCATCTGAGTAGATATTTCCTCGTGTCGCCTCGATTTTTCGCTTCTTCACATAGGTAGCCATTGCCTCCGACCGAAATCTGGGTCCTTTTAAAACGACCACCTTGTACAAACTGAAAAGCAAGTACAAGAAAACAGCCAAAATGATAATAAAAAACGTGTAAAAACGTCTTGTAATTAAGCCCCGAATATTAGGTCTTTTCTCTTTAGCCATTACTTATCTTTGTCTACTTTAATGATGATTTTAGTGGGAGGAATCGTGCTTACACCTATTTGATAACGTCTTAAGGTTTCTTCCAAATTACTTTGCTTACTTACCTTCATGTACTCCGCTTTTTGCGTTGTATAATCCGCTCTATCTTCCTCTAAAGCACTTTTTTCCTTTTGAATCTGGTGCAATTTCCCGTCTGCTAACATGGAATAGTAAATATTGATGAGGGTCAAAAACGCCACAAAGGCAATTCGCTTCACCCACATCACTGGCAGCTCACCGCCCGTGAAATAATCGATATTGAATATGGAATCAAAGATCCCCTCTTTTTTAGGTGATGAAATTCGCTTAGCCCCTTCCTCCTTTGGTTCGATCGGTGTTGCCATATTATAATTTAGACGCTATTCGTAGTTTAGCGCTTCTAGAGCGCGGGTTTATTTTCAATTCTTCTTCAGAGGCGGTGATTGGTTTGCGAATCACTGACTCCAAAGGACGGTGTACCACCCCAAACAAATCCTTATCCTCTTTCCCTTGCACATTTCCAGCTTTAATAAAATTCTTCACCAACCGATCCTCTAACGAATGAAACGACATGATGACTAATCTGCCTTCTGGCTTCAAAACCGCCGGGGCCTGTGCTAAAAATTCTTCAATGACGGCTAGCTCTTGGTTCACTTCAATTCGAATCGCCTGAAAGACCTGAGCGAAGTATTTAAACTCCCGGTGTTTAGGAGCTAATTTATTCAAAATTTCTTTAAATTCCTGCGTGGTCTCTAGGGCTTTTCTGGTCCGGGCTTGAATAATAGCTTGGGCCAAAGTTCGAGCATTCTTCACTTCCCCATACATTCCCAAAATGCGCTGCAATTCCTCCGCAGAATAAGAATTCAATAATTCAGCAGCAGTCATGGATGCTGAGGGGCCCATCCGCATGTCCAATGGCCCATCAAATCGAATTGAAAAACCTCTTTCAGGTGCGTCCAATTGAAAAGATGATACCCCAAAATCCGCTAATATTCCATCCACCTGTTTAACGCGATGTAAGCGTAAATATTTTTCTAAGTAGCGAAAATTTGCCGTGATTAGCGTTAAGCGATCATCATCAATCTTTTCTGCTTGCTCCCAGGCATCCGGATCTTGATCAAAAGAAAATAACCTACCTTCCGGACCCAGCTTGGCTAATATAGCTTTCGAATGCCCGCCTCCTCCAAAGGTCACATCCACATAAGTTCCCGAAGGATTTATGTGTAAACCATCGATGCATTCATGCAACATGACGGAGGTATGATAGGTGTTTTCTGGCATAATTTTGGATGAAAACAAAAATACAAATTATCCCTCGGCAATGCCACCAATTTGCGAATTTGTACCCGTTTTTTTTGTGGCAAGTTTCGAACGTGTATCTTTGCCCAAACGCCATTTATATTCTTGTATGAAAAAGACCTTGTTCACACTTTTATTTGCTCCCTTATTGAGCTTCGCTCAAGTGCCTGTTTCAGGAATTTGGCGAGCGGAAATTTCTACACATGGAGGAGCTCTACCGATACATTT
>JBEBDF010000061.1:0-12318 GCA_041157105.1 Bacteroidota bacterium
CAACAATACCACCTAATGAATATTGCCATTTACGGAAACGAATCAAGATGTAGATAAAGATTGCGATTAGCGCATAGAAGATAGACACAAATGATTGTGTCAAAATATCATCGGCCACTGTCGCTCCTACTTTCGACTCGGAAACCACTTTAGGTGCTTGAGCAGAGAACTGCTTCAATCCTGTTTCTAACGCCGTACGAACGGTATTATTTGCCGTGATCGACTCATCTTCGACTAAATAAGAAGTTGTTACTTTTAATTTCGTTGGACCGTTGAAAGTCTTCACTTCTACGCCTTTTCCACCAAAATCATCCGTTAAAGCTTCTTTCACTTTATCTGTCGGAACCGCTTGATTGAATTCTACTACGTAAGAACGTCCACCTTTGAAGTCTACACCTAAGTTAAATCCGCCTTGCATAAATAAAACAATAGCACCTGCTGCAATTAATGCCCAAGAGAACCAGTATGAATACTTACGCTTTCCGATGAAGTCAAAGTTCATTCCTTTGAAAAGATCACGTGAGATGAATGTCTCAAAAGTCATTTCTTTCTCTTTACCAGCTTTGATCGCACGTTTCGCCATCCAATCCACTAAGATGTGTGAGATATAAACTGCTGTAAACACTGAAGTTACAAGACCGATACAAAGTGTAACACCAAAACCTTTCACAGAACCTGATCCGAAAATAATCAAGATCACACCGATCAAAATAGTTGTAATATTACCATCTAAAATCGCGCTCAAAGCCTTCTCATAACCTAGGTTAATCGCGTCTAGTAATCCTTTCCCTTTGCGTAATTCCTCGCGAATACGCTCGTTAATCAATACGTTTGCATCGACCGCCATACCGAGTGTTAACACGATACCTGCGATACCTGGAAGGGTTAAAGCCGCTTGGATTTGGACTAAAACACCTGCAATAAAGAAGACGTTAAAGAACAAGGCTAAGTTCGCCATCCAGCCTGGAGTACCATAGTAACCGATCATGAATATGATCACTAATAACAAGCCTAAAGCCATCGACATATATCCTTGATTAATCGCCTCAGCACCTAAAGAAGGACCTACGAAGGCATCTTCTACGATACGAGTTGGAGCCGGTAATTTACCTGCTTTCAATACGTTCGCTAAGTCTTTCGCCTCCTCTACTGTGAAGCTTCCTGAAATCGAAGAACGACCACCTGGAATCTCCCCATTAATAACTGGCGCAGAATACACATAACCATCTAAAACGATCGCGATACGACGTCCGATATTCGCACTTGTTAAGTTTTTCCAAATACGAGCACCCGTTCCGTTCATCGACATCGTTACTTCAGCGCGACCCGCTTGATCGAAATCTTGCGCCGCATCCGTGATTACATCACCCTCTAATGGAGCTGATTGGCCTTCACCTTTTTTCAAAGCTTCTAATGCTAAGATTTCATCGCCATTCTTCGCTGGAATTCCTTTCGCTGCCCAAGAAAACGTTAAGTTCGCAGGGAACATCGCTTTTACTTCTGCACGCGCAAATAAAGCGTTCACACGAGCCGTATCTTTTACATACACACCAATGTTGTTTCCTAAAGGCAAGAATAACTTCGTTAAAGCAGAACCTGCAGACGTATCTGCTTTCGCTTTACCTGAATCTTTCGTAGCTGGAGCTGCTGCTAATTTGTTTGCCAAAGCATTCGCAGCCGTATCCTTCGCCGCCGGAGCCGCTGCTGGTGCAGCCGCCACTGGTGCTTTTGCTTCTCTATCTAATAAGGCGCCTAACGCATTTAAGCCTCCGCCATATTCATTTAATTCATAGCACTCAACGAATTCTAATTTCGCCGCACCTGATAACAATTTACGTGCACGCTCTGGGTTCTCCACACCTGGTAATTCTACCTGGATGCGGTTTGTACCTGGAAGACGTTGGATGTTCGGGTTAGCTACACCGAATTTATCGATACGCGCTTGGATGATCTTGTAAACCCGATCTACCGCACCGTCGATCTCTCCATCAATCACCTTCTTTACTTGTGAATCAGTGGATGTAGAAGAAATTTTTCCACGGTTCACTGAATTAGCAAATACGGATGCCAAAGTTTGGTTAGGAGCCGCCTTCGCGAATTCTTCGTAGAACAATTCGTTAAACGATTGTGTCGAAGTCGCTTGAGCCGCACCTGCTGCCGCTAATGCTTTCTCAAATGCTGGATCGTTTGACTTTCCAGATAAAGCACGTAAGATCTCTGCTGGAGAAACCTCTAAAACCGCGTGCAAACCACCTTCTAAGTCAAGACCTTTTTGCAACGCATACTGAGTCACTTCTTGTAAGGTATATCCAATGTATACGGGTTGTTTCCAAAGGGAATCAATGAAATGCAAACGCTTCGCTGCATCTATTTTGCCATCCGCCGTAGTGGCATACTTGATAGCTTGTTCTTTTAATTGATTAGACTTCCACGTAAACGATAGGAAGAATATACATAAGGCTGAAATAATCGTAGACAGCCAAATAATGGCACTTTTGTAACGCATAACTTTAAATTAAATGGTAAATGATAAATTGTAAATGGTAAATGGTGAGTAGTAAATGGTGAATGTATCCTCCGGACTTCGGACTAAATCCCTTCGGACTCATTTCCTCCGGACTTCGGACTACCTCACTTCGGACTAATCCCCTCCGGACTTCGGACTAATTCCCTACGGACTCACTTCCTCACGGTGCCAGAGTGGCGATAAACTGGGTAAATAAAATGCGTAAGAATTGCGTACGATGAGTGAATGTAGGCAATTTAATGGCTTGCATCGAGCGTGCTACGAAGAATTCCGTAGGGCTTGTGAAGTTCCAATCTTGGGGAAAATCGAGTTGTAGGTTAGTTGCAGATTGATAAACGTTCTGCTCTGCCTTGACAATTGTTTGCTTAGAAGTCTTCTCTGTTTTTACTGCTCCTGTTTCTACTGCGAACAGTGAAATAGGCTTAGCCACGAGCCAAAATAGCACGGGGATAAACAGAATTAGATGATATATTTTAATCTTCTTTTGCATTGTGGGTAGCAAAAATAGGATATTTTTCTTAGAAATCAATTCTACGGGTAATTTTCGTAATTTTGGGGCATTAATACCGCCACATGTTTTCATATACAGAACCAGCTTATGTCCGCACCTTCATTCAGTCTGCCCTTCGGGAAGATATTGGTGAAGGAGATCACACGTCCCTTTCTACTGTTCCAGCTGAAGCTACAGGCAGCGCTGAATTAAAAGTAAAAGACAGAGGCGTATTAGCTGGGGTGGAACTAGCTCAGGCTATATTTGCAGAAGTAGATGCCTCATTAAAGGTTCAGGTTTTTATCAAAGATGGAGCCTGGATCGAGCCAGGACAAGTCGTTTTAGAGGTAAGTGGATCCTCTCAATCTATTTTAAGAGCAGAGCGTTTAGTCCTGAATTGCATGCAGCGCATGTCTGGAATTGCGACCTACACAAGATCGTTGGTTAACATATTAGAAGGTACCCGAGCGAAGTTATTGGATACGAGAAAGACGACCCCTAATTTCCGTTTGGCAGAAAAATGGGCCTGCAAAATAGGTGGAGCGGTAAATCACCGCTACGGTTTATTCGATATGATTTTGATCAAAGACAATCACGTTGATTTCGCGGGAGGAATTAAAGCAGCTTTAGACAAAGCGTTCAGCTATAATAAGACTTTGGCGAAACCACTCGATGTTATGATCGAAGTGAGAAATGAAACTGAATTAGATGAAGTTCTTGCGATAGGCGGGGTAAAACGAATCATGTTAGATAATTTTACACCGGATCGCCTCCGCGATGCGATTCGCAAAATTAACGGTCGCTTCCCTACGGAAGCGTCTGGTGGAATCAATGAAAAAACACTCCGCGCTTATGGCGAAACAGGAGTAGATTTTATATCCGTGGGGGCTTTAACCCACCAAGTGAAGAGTTTAGATTTAAGCCTCAAAGCGAAATGAATTTAACCGAAGAAGCAACCTCTGTGGGCTACATTGCCCGTTCTACCCCTAAAGGAGTGGAATTAATCACTGAAATCCAGCGTCTTAAAAAGGAGAAAAACGCCGTGATTTTAGCGCACTATTATGTAGATGGTGAAATCCAAGAACTAGCGGATTACGTGGGTGATAGTTTGGGATTATCTCAGGCAGCAGAAAAAACAGAGGCAGATTTAATCGTCTTCTGTGGTGTTCATTTCATGGGTGAAACGGCGAAAATCTTGAATCCTTCGAAAAAAGTGGTGGTGCCTGATTTCAACGCAGGTTGCTCCTTAGCAGATTCGGTTCCGGTGGCTGAATTTGCGGCTTTGAAAGCCAAACATCCCAATGCAATAGTGGTTTCCTATATCAATTGTTCAGCTGATATCAAGGCGATGACAGACATCATTTGTACCTCATCAAATGCAGTTCAAATCGTGGAATCTATTCCGGCTGATCGCGAAATCATCTTTGCTCCTGATGCAAATTTAGGTCGCTATGTGGCACACAAGACGGGACGCGAATTGATTCTTTGGGAAGGCGCTTGTATGGTGCATATCGATATTTCATTAGAGAAATTAGCCGTATTAAAGCAAGAATATCCAGAGGCACTTTTGATTGCGCACCCAGAATGCAAGGAAGTGATTTTGAAAGAGGCGGATTATGTAGGTTCGACGACGGCCCTGTTGAAATTTGTTGAGACATCGCCTAATTCGACGTTCATCGTGGCGACCGAGGCCGGAATCTTGCATAAGATGAAGCAATCGGTTCCGCACAAGCACCTGATTCCGGCACCTGCGAACGAGCAAAATACCTGTGCTTGCAGCGAGTGTCCATATATGAAGATGAATACGCTAGAGAAATTATTTAACGCCTTGTATTACGAGTTGCCAGAAATTCATTTAGCTGAAGAAACACGAGTTCCTGCCTACAAGGCTTTGAAAGCGATGCTAAACATTTCAGCTTAGTCGTTTAATTCGAAAACTGCCTCGATTTCTACTGGAATATTGTCTGGCAAAGACCCCATTCCTACTGCGGAACGAACACCGATGCCATTTTCTTCTCCCCAAACCTGGGCGAACAATTCACTACATCCATTGATGACATAAGGATGACGCAAGAAATCGTCTGTGGCATTGACCATTCCTAGGACTTTAATAACGCGTTTAATGCGGTTCAAGGAACCTAATTGCGCTTTTAAGGTCGCCAAAATCGCTAAGCCCACCTGGCGTGCCGCTAATTTACCTTCCTCAATATCGAGATCGACACCGATGCGACCGATGATCAACGAACCATCTGTTTGAACCGTGCCATGTCCTGATACATAGTAGAAATGATCCACTTGTAAACCCGGTTTGTAAACGCCTAATGGTTTAGGAGCTGGTGGAAGAGTTAGGCCTAAGGCCGCAAAGTTTTCTTCTGGACTAGTTTTTGCCATGTAATTGTCTGATTATTTCTGAAATTAAGCCCGTCCAACCGGTTTGGTGGTTAGCGCCTAATCCTTTTCCGGTATCTCCATCGAAATATTCGAAGAAGAGGTGTGAGTCTTTAAAATGAGGATCTTGGAATTTCTTGTAGTCTCCATACATCGGAATTCGTCCATCTTTCCCCGGCACAAACATCGCTAATAATCGCTCGGAAACTCCGCGTGCGGCCTCTTTAATGTTCATCATTTCCCCAGAATTCGTCGGGAATTCAACCTCGTAATCCGATCCATAATAGTCAGAGAACTTCGATAAGGAATCTAAAATCAAATAGTTCATTGGGAACCAAATAGGTCCGCGCCAGTTCGAATTTCCTCCAAACATATCGCCCGTCGACTCTGCCGGAGTATAATCTACCTGTAAGGTACCGCCTTCGTAGGTGAATTTATAAGGGTTTTCTTTGTGGTATTTTGACAGGGTACGAATGCCAAAATCAGATAAGAATTCAGTCTCATCGAACATTCGCTTCATAATCATCTTCATTCGATGACCACGTAAAATTGAAAGCAATCGACTCTCCCCTTTTCCCGGTTCATACCAGCGCGAAATCAAATTCGCCAGGTCCGGTCGATTAGCTAACACCCATTCCACCCGGCGTTTAAAAGCGGGCAATTTCTCTAACATCTCGGCGGTCAACGTTTCTACGGCAAATAATGGAATCAATCCTACCATCGAGCGCACCTTTAATAGTTCGGCTGACCCATCTTCCTTATGCAACATGTCATAATAGAACTGATCGTCCTCATCCCACAGATTCAATTTATCTCCACCGATGGATTGCATCGCACCGGCGATGTGCAAGAAGTGCTCGAAAAATTTCGAGGCCATATCTTGGTAGACAGGATTTTCAATTGCGATTTCACAGGCTATGCGCAACATGTTCAAGCTGTACATGGCCATCCAACCTGTTCCATCGGCTTGCTCCAAGTGGCCGCCGGTAGGTAATTGAGCAGAGCGATCGAACACACCGATGTTATCCATTCCTAAGAATCCACCACCAAAAATATTATTTCCGTTATCATCTTTTAAGTTCACCCACCAGGTGAAATTCAATAATAATTTATGGAAAATACGCTCTAGGAATACGATATCCCCTTTTCCGCCATTCATTTCTTTATCGATCTCGTAGACTTTCCAGGTTGCCCAGGCATGTACGGGGGGATTCACGTCGGAGAAAGACCATTCGTAGGCCGGGATTTGGCCGTTCGGGTGCATGTAGTATTCGCGGAGGATAACGGCTAGTTGTCTTTTGGCAAAATCAGGATCTAATCTGGCCAAAGGCAGGGTATGAAAGGCTAAGTCCCAAGCCGCAAACCACGGGTACTCCCACTTATCCGGCATAGACAAGATATTAGCCGCATACATATGCCTCCAAGTGCTGTTACGACCATTTTTACGACTCGCATCCGGCTTCGGCATGGACGGGTCACCTTTAATCCACTCGAATACATTATAATAATACCACTGCTTGGTCCACAGCATCCCAGCATAAGCCTGACGTTGTAGGGAGCGTAAATTATCGTCTTCAATACCTTTCTGCAATTCTGCATAGAATTGATCTGCATCAATGATTCGGTCTTCGAAAATTTGGTCAAAATCAGCGAAAGGATCCCTGTGCGTCACATTACTCAATCGTAAACGATACACTTTCTTGCCTCCTGCTGGAATTTTGTCCGTGTATTTTACGGACGCTTTCGTCCCGATGTGATTCGGGTTAACCGCATGCTTATTCTTATTAACAACGTATTCGTTAATCCCATCTTTCGTAAAATGAGACAGATTATCAGAGTTATGTAAGCGCTGAAAATTGGACTCGTTATCACAGAAAAGAAACTCGTCCGCGTCTTCAGCATATAATTTAAATCGACCGACCACGCGGTGGTCTACCTCGATGAAAGAATTGCCTACTCCCGTTAAAAGTGGTTTATAATTATACTTTTCATAGCCCCAGCACCAGGTATTTCGGTACCATATGGTGGGCAAAACCGTGATGGGTGCCGCCACTTTGGAACGATTCTCTACGGTTACTTTGATCAGAATATCTTGTTCATCCGCCTTCGCATACTCCATGGAAATATCGAAGTATTCATTATTGTCAAAAATACCCGTATCCAATAGCTCGTATTCTGGCTCTTTCCGGTTACGCTTTTGCGATTCGTCGATTAGTTTTTGGTAAGGAAAGGTTTGCTGTGGATACTTGTACAGCATTTTTTGATAGGAGTGCGTAGGCGTCGAATCCAGGTAATAATATAATTCTTTCACGTCCTCCCCGTGATTGGATTCCGCACCAGTAAGTCCGAAAAACCGCTCTTTCAGAATATGATCTCGGTGGTTCCAAAAAGCAAACGCAAAGCAAACATGTTGTTTATTATCAGAAATGCCCCCGATTCCTTCTTCACCCCAGCGATAGGCTTTCGAACGCGCCATATCGTGTGTTATCGTACCCCAAGCATTTCCATGAGCTGAATAATCCTCTCTCACCGTTCCCCATTGACGTTCTGTCAAATAGGGACCCCATTTTTTCCAACCTTTATTATCGTTCCGTAATTGTAATCGTGCGCGCTCCGCTCCCAATCCTGACATAGTAAATGTTTAATGTATAATTTCTTAACTTAGGTATAAATGCAATGACCAATTTACGTAAATTGCCTCTAAAATCATCAAATTCACTATGAAAAAACTCCTCTATTTATGCCTCGTATTGTCTTTTTTCTCTTGTAAAAAGTCAGATCAATCCTCTTCTGAATTAGCCAAAATCGTAGGCGATTACTACGAAGAGCAATTAAAACTCAATCCTACTGCTGCTACAGCAAACGGTGATAATCGATACAATGATCAATTAAACATCGATTTTACGGATAGTCACCGAGCCTTAGTTAAAGAACTGCTAGAAAAATATCAAAAATCACTAGCCGCACTTAATCGGTCAGACTTGAATGCAAACGATCAAATCACCTACGATTTATTGTCACGCGACATTAAATTAGGTTTAGAAGGTTTGACTTACCCAGATAACTTGACCCCTTTAAACCAATTCTACGGATTTCACCTAACGTTTGCACAATTAGGCTCTGGTCAAGTGATGCAGCCGTTCAAGACGGTGAAGGATTATGAAAACTGGGGAAAACGCATGAAAAAAGGCGTTGCCTACTTAGATTCATCGATTGTTTATTTCCGTAGAGGAATGAAAGAGGGTTATGTATTGCCAAAAGCTTTGGTGGTTAAAATGATCCCTCAATTTACATCGTTCGCGGTGAAAGATTTAAAAGAATCGACCTTCTATGGTCCATTGAAGCAATTTCCAGCAGACTTTTCTGAGGCGGATAAAAAGCGTTTTACCGCAGAATACACAGCCGCCATTGAAAAAGAAGTCATTCCTGTTTATGCTCGTTTAGCCGCTTTTTTACAAGACGAGTATTTGCCTAAGGCCCGCACGAGCACCGGAATCAGTGCAGTGAAAAATGGGTCAGCCTATTATCAGTTCCTCATCCGTGTCTTAACAACGACAGACAAGCCAGCTGACGAAATCTACCAAACAGGTTTAAGCGAAGTAAAGCGCATTAGAACCGAAATGGAGAAAACGAAGAACGCTGTAGGTTTCAAAGGAACCTTAGCTGAATTCTTCGAACACATGAAGACGGACCCGAAATTCTATCCATACAAAACGCCAGCTGAAGTAATAGCGGCCTTCCATGCGATTCACAAAAAGATGGAGCCGTCGTTGAAAACGATGTTTGGTCGTGTGCCTAAAACTCCTTTTGAGGTTCGTCAAACGGAAGCTTTTCGTGCTGCCTCGGCATCTGCGGAGTACTTCCAAGGTTCAGAAGATGGAACCCGTCCAGGAATTTTTTATGTACCTATTTTGGACGCCAAAAAATTCAATTTAACCTCTGGAATGGAAAGCTTATTCTTACACGAAGCCATCCCAGGCCACCACTACCAAATTAGTTTGCAACAAGAGAATGCAGATCTACCTAAGTTCCGCCGCTTCGGAGGTAATTCGGCTTATGCGGAAGGATGGGCACTTTACACAGAAAGCTTAGGAAAAGAATTAGGCCTTTATACGGATCCTTACCAATATATGGGGGCATTAGGTGATGAAATGCACCGCGCGATTCGTCTAGTTGTAGATGCAGGAATGCACACAAAAAATATGACTCGCGAAGAAGCGATTAAGTATATGATGGATAATGAACCTCTTAGCGAAGAAGGTACTGTTGCCGAAATCGAACGTTACATGGCGATTCCAGCTCAAGCTTTAAGTTATAAAATAGGTGCCTTAAAAATCCGCGAGATTCGCGATCGCTTAACAAAAGAAATGGGCCCTAAATTCAAGTTGTCTGATTTCCATGACGAACTATTAAAAGATGGAAATATGCCATTAGATGTCTTAGAGACTAAAATGAATGCTTGGGCAGCTTCCCTAAAATAATGCAATTAACGACTACCTTTCCCATTCCCCCAGCACCTTCGCTCTTGAATCATCGGAGCAAGGTGCTGACGATGGGTTCTTGTTTTGCGGCCTCGATGGGTGCTCGACTAAGTCAATTGCCTCTAGGGATGATGTGTCAGCCTTTTGGGACTTTATTCCATCCTTTTTCGATAACACGCGCGCTTTCTGGTGTCGTATCAGAGGAGGTTTATGAGCAAAATGGGTATTTTTTGCATCCAGATTACCATTCGGTATTTACGGCCACTACTTCCGATGAATTGCTGGAGGATGTGCGATCGGTAGCCGGCGAAGTGTCGGACTTTATCGCTGGTGCGGACTTTCTACTCCTTACCTGGGGAACGGCATTTAGTTATTTTGACAAATATCTAAATAAATCAGTAGCTAACTGCCACAAGATGCCAGCAGATCGTTTTGAAAAGCGATTATCTACGGTGGATGAGATCGTTTCGGATTTCCACTCTCCTATCTCTACTCTCCCCTCTACGACCCAAGTCGTTTTAACCGTTTCCCCCGTCCGCCATACAAAAGACGGTATGCTGGAGAACCAAGTATCTAAATCTACGCTACGTGTTGCCGCTGATATCGTATCGAAACGCTTCGAAAACGTGCATTATTTTCCAGCCTATGAGATTATGCTGGATGAATTACGTGACTATCGTTTTTATGAGTCAGATATGATTCACCCGAACCAGCAGGCTCAAGACTATATTTGGGAGCGATTTAAGGCTGCTTACTTTGATAGTGAGTTACTTACTATTTCCAAAAAGTGGGATTCCATTTACCGAACATTGGGACACAGGCCTCATCCTGCGAAATTAATTGATCATCGTCGGGTGTTAGAGGTGCTTTTGGCAGAACTAAATGAAGAAAAATACCAAGAAATTGATACGTGCAAAATCGCCGAATACGTCGCGCATGAAATAAAAAACACCTATATTTGAGGTTTGAAAAGGAAAAGAGATTCATGGGAGAATTAAGCGTAAGCAAAGAGATTATATTAGGTGCCTTGAGCACCGTTCAAGAGCCAGATCTGAAGAAGGATCTAGTGACCTTGAATATGATTAAAGACGTGGAATTAGGCGTAGGTGAAGTTCGTTTCACGGTCGTTTTAACGACTCCTGCCTGCCCCCTAAAAGAAAAAATTAGAAAAGATTGCGAGGATGCGATTCACAATTTAGTTCATCCAGACTTAAAAATCGTCATCAACATGACGGCTGAGGTAACTTCACTTACCTCGAAAGATCCATTAATTCCTGGCGTAAAAAATGTGATTGCTGTGGCCTCTGGAAAAGGTGGCGTAGGGAAATCAACAGTAACCGCGAACTTAGCCATGGCTTTGAAAAATGCCGGGGCGAAAGTGGGGATTTTAGACGCGGATATTTCTGGCCCTTCGATTCCCGTGATGTTTGGCGCAGAGGATTTACAGCCATTAGTCACGGAAGTAGACGGCAAAAACCGCATCCAGCCGATCATGCAATATGGCATCAAGATGATTTCGATGGGGTTTTTAGCTCCGAGCGAAAGTCCAGTGCCTTGGAGAGGTCCTATGATGACGCAAGCTTTACGTCAGTTTTTTGGTGATACTAACTGGGACGAATTAGACTATTTATTAATCGATCTTCCTCCGGGAACTTCCGATATACATTTAACGCTCGTTCAATTAATTAAATTAACTGGTGCGGTGATCGTAACGACTCCTCAAAAAGTCGCGCTATCTGATGCTACTAAAGGCTTGGCTTTCTTTAAACAAGCCGGAATCAACGTACCTCTACTAGGTTTAGTAGAAAATATGGCCTATTTCACGCCGGCTGAATTGCCTGATAACAAATACTATTTGTTTGGCAAGGATGGCGGAAAGCAATTAGCTGAAAAATATGCGGTTCCTTTCTTAGGAGAGGTTCCTTTAATTCAGGCGATTCGTGAAGCAGGTGATGAAGGAAAACCGATAGCCTCTACCCAAGGACCTAGTGCCGATGCCTTTGCATCGATTGCCGCTAATTTAGCCCAACAAGTAGCCATCTCGAACGCAAAAAATCAAGCCTCTTAATATGGAAAATCACCCACTACATGCTCGCATTCAAACTGCGTTAGACAGTATTCGACCCTATTTAGTGGCAGACGGAGGCAATGTAGAAGTTGTTGAAATCACTCCCGATAATGTACTTAAACTAGCATTAATGGGTAATTGCCAATCCTGCAATATGTCCACCATGACCTTTAGAGCAGGCGTAGAAGAGGCCATTCGCAGAGATGTCCCAGAGATTACAGCAGTAGAAGAAGTAAAACCCTAATAGGCACATGATGCGGATAGGAATATTTTTTGGCGGCCCCGCGCGTGAACGGGAAATTAGTTTTTTAGGAGGCAAAACAGCGATGGCCCACCTAAATAAGGCATTGTTTCAGCCTATCCC
>JBEBDF010000062.1:0-12035 GCA_041157105.1 Bacteroidota bacterium
CTGTTTGACATGCATTTTATGTGTTTTAAATAAATTCGGGAAGTTCTGCCAACCTCTCTCTGAATAAAAAACTGCGTTTGTCGAACGGGAGTGCAAAGGTAGGAAAAAAAATAATACAAACAAGAGGGTGGGTAAAAATATTTATTTTGGTCGAGAGTAGAGATAAGAGAGTATAGAGTATAGAGTAGAGATGGTGAGTGGTAAATGGTAAATGGTGAATGATCGATCCGGACTAGGCCGTAGGTGACTAAGACGAAGTCGACTAAGTCACGCAGTGACGACCAAGCGACGCAGTCGCGACTAAGACGAAGTCGACTAAGTCACGCAGTGACGACCAAGCGACGCAGTCGCGACTAGCGACTTACTTCTCTATCACAAACTGATCCCGCACCTGTCCATCTGCGGCCACCCATTTAGCATCAAACTTCGATTTAGATACATCGATAATCATCGATCCACCTACCTCATTATTGACATAAACCGCTGATTTTAATGGAAAGCCAGGCATTTTACCGCCTAATTTACTTCCTGAACCATTGACCACATAAATCACTCCTTGGCCTTTTTTGCCTACCAAATACTGATTAGGGGCTTTTTCTGTGGCAACCACCTGTGTAGCTTCATCAAATGAATCATTTAGTCCAAAATGCCCGCGCAAAGGTTTCGTCCGCTCATATACATGACTATGTCCCGCTAGCACTAGATCGACATTGTATTTTTCAAAAAGTGGATTTACCTTTTCCCGCATGTTTTTCATATCAGCCTCCGTATCTGAATTGTGCGAACCTTTAGAATAGGGGGGCTTATGGAAATAGACGATTGTGAAAGGGAGGCGATTTGCGGCTAGGTCTTTGGCCAACCAATCATATTGATCTCCTTTCCCATCCATTACCTGGTTCCCTGCTGCATCACGTATTTCTGTATCAATTGAAATCAGGTGCAAGGAGCCGTAATCAACCGAATAATAGGATTCTGAATTAGAGGGAACGCCACCAGCTTCGCCCTTGGTGGGCATGGAAAATATTTTGAAATAAGGAGGGACTGAGGAATCGTGCTTACCTGCGTAATCGTGATTGCCAGGAGATGGATATAGGGCCAAATTAGGTAAAAAATCTGTCTGGTACACATCGAACACATGTTGTTGGTATTCCTCCTCCTTGCCATTATTATAGGCATTATCGCCTAACCAAATCCAGGCATCGATCGGCTTATCCGCCGTGTAATTCTTTATGGCATTTATCACCGCTTTTTGATTAGGTGAAACATAGCCAAAATCCCCTAGTGCCCAAATGCGCACCGACTTGGGATCCCCTGCCTTTGGTTTAGTATGAAAACTCCCCAGATGTTTAGGCGATATACTATAGGTGTAGGATTTAGTAGGGCTAAGTCCTGACACTTTAACTATATGATCAATCACGCGATTTGTATCCGCTATAACGCGGGACTTTTTCTCCCCTTTTGTCACCAAAGTTACTTGGCTGGATTGAGGCGATGCCGTACGCCATTGAATCAAAACGGATTCAGAGGTCATTGATTGCAAATAAGGTCCGCGAACGATCTGATCGTTTTGGCTGAACGCAGAAAAAGATAGGAGAAGGAAGAGGATTTTTTTCATGGCGTTAAATTAAAAAAACGCGAAGAATTCTAAGCATTTTTTATAAAATCAAATGGTTAAATTTAAACTAGTCGACTTCGTCTTAGACGTCACTTCGTGACCTGGTCAAAGAGTCAAAAAAACAAATGACTAAGCCGCAGGCGACTAAACGACGCAGTCGTGACTAAGCCGCAGGCGACTAAACGACGCAGTCGTGACTAAATCGCGCAGCGATGACTAAACGACATAGTCGTGACTAAATCGCAAAGCGATGACTAAACGACGCAGTCGTGACTAAATCGCAAAGCGATGACTTCGCGCTTTTGCGCGTTTACCCCTCGAAAAACGAATAATAGTTTGTACTTTTGGGCTTTAGTTGCTGAAAATCAGGCAGTTTTTATTTATTTCCCAAGAAAAAAAAGTACTATGTCAAGTTTATCCAATCAAACAGGAGTGTTGCACGGAGATGCGGTTCAAGAGTTATTTGAGATCGCAAAGAAAAATCAATTCGCTTTACCAGCAGTTAACGTAACAGGTACTGATACGGTTAATGCGGTTTTAGAAGCAGCGAAAGCGGTGAACTCACCTGTTATCATTCAATTCTCGAACGGTGGTGGTATTTTCTACGCTGGAAAGTCTCTTTCTAACGAGAATCAAGCAGCGGCAATCGCTGGTTCTATCTCTGGCGCTTACCATGTTCACCAAATGGCTAAAGCATACGGTGTTCAAGTTGTATTACATACAGATCACTGTGCGAAAAAATTATTGCCTTGGATCGACGGTTTATTGGATGCTGGAGAGAAGTTCTTCGCTGAGACGGGACAACCTTTGTTCTCTTCTCATATGATTGACTTGTCTGAGGAGCCTTTGGAGGAAAACTTAGAAATCTGCGCTAAATACTTAGAGCGTATGTCGAAAATGGGCATGACGTTAGAAATCGAATTAGGGGTTACAGGTGGTGAAGAAGATGGCGTGGATAACTCTGACGTAGATTCTTCTAAATTGTATACACAACCGGAAGAGGTGGCTTATGCTTATGAAGTGTTGTCCAAAATCTCTCACCGTTTCACGATCGCTGCGGCATTTGGTAACGTACACGGAGTTTACAAGCCAGGAAACGTGAAGTTACAGCCGGTAATCTTGAAGAACTCACAAGAGTTTATCAAGGCCAAATACAATTTGACTCCTGAGAAACCAATCAACTTCGTATTCCACGGTGGTTCTGGTTCATCTCGCGAGGAAATCCGTGAGGCATTATCCTATGGTGCGATCAAAATGAATATCGATACAGATACCCAATGGGCATTCTGGGAAGGTATCTTGAATTTCTACAAAGCAAACGAAGCGTATTTACAAGGACAAATCGGTAACCCAACAGGTGACGATTCTCCAAACAAGAAATACTATGACCCACGTGTTTGGTTGCGTAAGGGCGAAGAGACTTTGGTAGCTCGTTTAAAAACAGCTTTTGAAGACTTGAACGCAACGAACGCGAATCAGTACTTGTAGTCGCGGGGCGACTACAGTCGTCAGTAGTCACTTGACAGTGGTCAGTAAAAGCCGGAACAATGTTCCGGCTTTTTTAGTTTAGAGAGCATAGAGTATAGATAAAAAATCTCGAACTTTGCAACTGAAAACTGTCCACTGACGACTAACGACTAACGACTGACGACTGTCCACTGACAACTGTCCACTGACAACTGTCCACTGACAACTGTCCACTGACGACTGACGACTGTCCACTGACGACTGAATATGAAAACCGAACTACACCCTGCCTCCTCCCGCGGAACAGCCGATCACGGCTGGCTGAAGACCGCTTTTAGTTTTAGTTTTGCTGGCTATTATAATCCGGCGAGAATTCATTTTGGTGCGTTGCGCGTACTGAATGATGACTATATAGCGGCTGGAATGGGTTTTGGCAAACATCCACATGATAATATGGAGATTGTGACCATTCCGATGAAGGGTGCGGTGGCGCATGAGGATTCGATGGGGACGAATGGAATTATTAATGCGGGAGATGTGCAGATTATGTCTGCGGGGTCTGGGATTTATCACTCAGAATTTAATGCGAGCCAGACAGAGGCTTTAGAGCTGTTCCAAATCTGGGTCATGCCTAAGCTGAAAAATATTACTCCGCGCTACGATCAGCGCACGTATAATCCAGCGGATTTTAAAGGGCAATGGAAGACAGTAGTTTCGCCATTGGGAACGGATATTGATTCATTGCAGGTAAATCAGGATACCTATTTTAACATTACAGAACTAAACGAGGGCGAAAGTCTGAGCTATGCCCTGCATGGTGCTCAGCAAGGTGCATTTGTATTCGTCATCGAAGGAGGTGTTGAGGTGGCTGGAGAAAAATTAGGACGCAGAGATGCGATTGGGATTTCACAGACGGACAGCATTGAGGTAAAGGCGGCATCAGCAGATACGAAAGTATTATTGATCGAGGTTCCGATGGTTTGGTAGATTTAACAATAGAGTAATATTTTCGTAATAAAGGGGTAAAATGAGTGACCTATTTTTGGTAAACCAAATAGGTAATCATGGGCCGGTATTCTCAACCCACCTACAAAACGATCGTCATCTCTGACTTGCATTTAGGTAGCAAGGGAGCTAAAGCAGCCGAGGTAAACGAATTTTTACGCGCACATTCGTGCCACCAACTCATCTTAAACGGAGACATCATTGATGGCTGGCAGCTAAAAAAAGGCGGCAGCTGGAAGAAGAAGCACACGGCATTTTTTCGTAGTGTGTTAAAGATGATGGACAAGTGGGATACGGAGGTGATCTATTTGCGCGGGAATCACGATGATTTCTTGGAGCAAGTACTTCCATTGAAGATTGGGAAGCAGTTTTCGATTCGCCAGGATTATATGTTGAAGAGTTTTGGCAAGAAATACTTCATCACACACGGAGATATTTTCGATAGTATTACGAGCCAAATGAAATGGCTAGCCTATTTAGGCGATATCGGCTACACGTTCTTGTTGTGGTTGAACAAGTGGTATAATCAGTACCGCAACTGGCAAGGAAAGCCTTATTATTCTTTATCGCAGGTCATTAAGCAAAAGGTGAAGGCGGCGGTGAATTTCATCTCGGATTTTGAGGAGAAATTAGCCGAATTAGCGAAGGCCAAAGGCGCGAATGGCATCATCTGTGGCCATATCCACAAGGCAGAGATCAAAATGATCGACGGAATTGCCTACATGAATTCTGGAGACTGGGTCGAATCTTTAACGGCCTTAGTGGAAACACACAAAGGGGAATGGCAGATTATCGAATTCCCAAACTACAATTTAAAAGCAGAGTTAAACGAAATTTTAGGCGAGGCAATCGTAGTTTAAGATGGGAAAATTCATATTTACTGTACAAGGAGAAGGTCGTGGGCATTTAACCCAAGCGATCTCATTTACCCAAATCGCTCGTGAAGCAGGTCACGAGGTCATCGGATATGCCGTGGGATCTTTTCAAGGTCGCAAGATTCCTTCGTTTTTTTTGGATTTCATTGGTGACACACCCTTACTTCAATACAATAGTCCGTCGATTATTTTTGGGAATGGTAAATCGGTGCAGCTATTTAAAACGGCGGCTCAGGCTTTCACGAATTTCAAGACGTTTTGGAATAGCGCTACACAACTTGAGGAATTCATTGAAGAGTTACAACCAGATGGGATTGTCAACTTTTATGAGTCTATTACGGGGCTTTACAAGTTGAAATCTGGCTCAAAGATCCCGACGATGTCTGTGGGTCACCAATACTTACTTCTAAATAAGAACTTCGAGAGTATCGCTGAGAAGAAGATCGACCGAATCCTTTTAAATATGAATACGTTGATTACTTCGATCGGCTCTAAAAAATTATTGGGCTTGTCTTTCCGTCCAATCGATAATGACAAGAAAATTGAGGTGGTTCCACCGCTTTTACGTCAGCAAGTAAAGAGCATTGTCCCTAAAGCCGGAGAGCGCTGGTTAGCGTATTTAACGCACTTCCGTTTATCAGAAGATATTATGGCTTGGTCGAATGCGAATCCAGACGTGAAATTGGATTGCTTTTGGGATAATCCGGCGCGCAGAGAGACCTACCACTACTCGGATTCATTAACTTTTCATCCGATTGATGCAGAGAATTATCTGTCCAAAATGACGGAATGCGCTGGCCTTATTTCAACCGCCGGTTTCGAATCTGTAGCTGAAGCGATGTATTTAGGTAAGCCGGCCATGATGGTTCCGGTACCTAACCACATTGAACAGATGATCAATGCATACGATGGAGAAATGTCCGGAGCGGGAATTGGCGCGACGACGTTTGATCTGAGTATTTTCAAAAAATATTTGCCATCTCACGTTTCTGTACAAAATCAATACCAGGAATGGGTGGCTAAATCACAAAACTTAATGGCTGGACACTTGTCTGACCTAATTGCTCAGCCGGTTTATGTGGCTAATTTCCGCGAGAATCAAGGAACTGGTCTGTCTGGTATGTTAGGCAGGAGAAGATTCCGCTGGTCACGTTAAACATTCACCAAAGGGAGCCATAAAAGCTCCCTTTTTTTATGATTTGTTAATAATATGTTCATTATTAATCAACATGGAGACATCGCGATTTCCCTATTTTTGTTTAGACATTTAGTTCTATTAAATGAATAGAAGATCCCTTCTGCAAACCTTGGGATTAACCCTAGGAACACTCACTCTTCCTACTATTGGAAGAGCAAATACCACCGCCACTTCTGAGAAACCTTTTCGAATTGCCCACATAACGGATGTGCACATGATGCCTTTAATAGGCGCTGCGAAAGGCTTTGCAAAATGTTTGGACCATATACAATCTTTACCACACAAACCCGACCTCATTATTAACAGTGGCGATGCGATTATGGATGCGCATAGAGGAGGAAGAGCGATAGCTGAAAAACAGTGGCGGACTTGGAGTAATGTGATTGAAAAAGAACTTTCGGTGCCTATTATACAATCATTAGGTAACCATGATATATGGGTAAAGAACGAAAGCCCAGAAAGTATAATCGAAGGAAAAAAATATGCCTTAGATGAAATAAAAGAATCGTCTTTATATTTCTCCAAAGACCTAGGCGATTGGCATCTCATCAGCTTAGACAGCATTAGCCCTAATGTAGAAGGGAAATGGTACACGGGAAAAATAGACGAGGCTCAAATGCACTGGCTTAAAAATGAATTAAAAGCCATTCCTAGCTACAAACCGATTATGATTGTTTCCCATATACCTATTTTGGCAGCCTGCATTTTCTTCGATGGAAATCGCTTTGAAAATAATCAATGGAACGTTCCCGGGAGATGGATGCACGAAGATGCAAACGAATTGAAAAACCTATTCACTCATTATCCCAATATTAAACTAGCCATCTCTGGCCATATACACTTACTAGATCGCGTCGAATACAATGGTGTCACCTATTGCTGCAATGGCGCGGTTAGTGGAGCCTGGTGGGGCGGGAATTACCAAGAAACGAAGCCGGGGTACGCCATCATCGATTTATATTCAGATGGGCGATTTACAAATACCTATTCCTCCTATGTTTAAAGCGTGGGCCTTTTTATTAATTGCGGCAGGATTCGAAGCGGCATGGACCTACTCACTAAAAAAAGTAAGTTTGAATTCTATTAAGTATGCCATTAGTGAGAATCCTTTTTTCAGTGTCCCGGTAGGAAAAGAAATAGGCTATTTACTCATTTACCTCGCATTAGGTGGAGCTAATATTTTCTTTTTATCTCTCTCGCTAAAAAGCATCCCATTAACACTAGCCATCGCAAGCTGGACGGCAATATCATTGGTTTTCATTAAACTATTTGATGTTTTTGTTTTGAAAACTCCTACTAACAGCCTTGAAATATTCTTCTTAACACTAATTATAGTAGGAATTGTGGGACTAAAATTCAGCTCACCGAACTAATTCCAATGTTAAATTTTTGAATGTTACGTAAATGTTAACATGGTTTAATTTTATTTAACAATTTCTTTACATAGCTTTGACCAACACAATAAAAAAACCATTATGAGTGAGGATAACAAAAAATTGACAGATCAATTAGTGCAAGCAATCTTGCCTAAATTAAAAGGACTTTCTGAAAAAAATGCTAAGAAAGTTTTAAATGAAACACACAAGTCAATTGCTTCCATAGCTAAAAAATATAGCAAGCTAATTGCAGAGCAAGAAAAAGAGAAAGCGAAGGCAAAAGAAAAAGCTGCAAAAGAAGCTAAAAAGAAATCAGAAAAAGAGGCTAAGAAAAAAGCAAAAGAAGGCAAGAAGGTAGCGAAAGCAAAATTGCTAGCTGCTTTAATCGCGAAAGAGAAAACTGCAGCACCTGTTGTTAAAGCTGAAAAAGCTAAACCTACAGCTAAGACTACTGCAAAACCAAAAGCACGTACTCCAAGAGCAAAGAAATAATTTGAGATAAAGTAAAAAAAGGGAAGACAATGTCTCCCCTTTTTTTGTTCACTCTGAATCATCAACTATTTTATTAACCACATAGAATCGTTAATATCATCTTTTCCAGCATATTGGCTAGTGATAGCAGCCGTGTAGTTTGTCGTATTTGCCGTACGCTCAGTAGTTGGATAAATCCAACGTAAAGCGATACGATTTGAGTTTCCGTTACCTACTCCAGAAGAGAATGCTGGGAAACCCGTTCTTCTCCAGTTGAAATAAGCTTCCATACCTGAGTTCATGAAAAAGGCAGCATATTTTTGTGAAACGATTTTCCGGATAGCGTTAGTCGCATCGTAAGCAACACCTGACTGTGCGTAATACGTATCGAAGTTGAAGTTTACGGTGTACTTAGTTTGGTCCGCAGCATCTCTTGTACCCGTTTTAGAATACGTGAATGTATTCACTCCTTCTGCGATACCGTAAAATGCATGAGATGCTTTGATTCCTTTTTTGTACCAATCCTCTGCAGAACCTGTAGCCCAACCACGTGCGTAACCTTCAGCGATGTTAAAGCATAACTCAGGATATCCTACGATAAATGTGTTTTCACCTGTGTAGTTTTGGTAGTAACGTGAACGACTTTGGAAAGAATAGATGCCTGGAGCAAAACCTGCTCCATTAGAAAGACCTGCATTCTTAGCCATATCATCAATATTATCACCTGAACCAGCACCGCGGTAAGCTGTGTAGTCAGATGGTAATTTACCTGCTTTCAAATCCGAACCAGCTGGCTCGCAAGTAACCATTACACGTGGGTCCTGAATAGAGGTTAAGAAACCTACGTAGGTAGATGCCATGTTTTGACGTGTCGCATCGAAACCAAAGTTATCCGGGTTAGATGGATACTTATTAAAGTTGTTCCAAACAAATTGCAAAGACTCCGCGTTCGATCCTACTAGTGGATACTTCGTCGGGTTACCTACCATTTCAGCAAACTTCGCTTTTACACCTAATTCAGCATCCGTGTCTTTTTTAGACAATGTGATCAATACACGTAAACGGTAGGCGTTCACTACCTTTTGCCATTTCTTCAAATCTCCACCAAAATAGAAATCTCCGGAAACTGTTTCGCCCTTTGCAATCAAGGTAGTCATATCCGCATTTGCATCATCTAACCACTTCAAGATTTGAATGTAGATTACTTTTTGAGAATCGTATTTAGGAGCTGTATTGGCAATTCCTTTTAACGCATCCGTCATAGGTAAATCACCTACACGCTTCGACATTTGATCGAAGAAATAAGCACGGAAAAATTTACCCAAAGCGGAATATCCATTCACATCTGGTAAACCTAGCTTCTTCGCTTCCTCTTCCATCTTCACTACGTTCTTTAACGTAGTGAACTGGTTTGGCATTTGGCCTAAATTATATTCATTATTTGCATAATAATTATAGTTAGAGCAATAGAATTGATTGTAACGCATCTCTGCAGAGAATGGGCGACCATTGTCGTTCATCACGTTGTATTCAATCGACTGCAACACTAAAGAAGCAGGAACTTGTACCGCACGGTTAGAGTCTTTCTCTAACTGATCGAAGGTCTTCTCGCAACTGCTTAAAGCAAGTAAGGAGAAGCCTAACAATCCTAAAATGATATTTTTAACTTTCATTGTTTGTAACATTTATATAAATGAAAAATTAGAATGTGAAGTTTAAGTTAACTCCGTAGCTTCTAACAGAAGGAGTTTGAGAACCTGATACTCCATCCGTGATGTATTGTGACAAGTCAATATCTTTCTTCTCAGCGAAGTACAATAGGTTACGGCCTACGAAAGATACATTCGCACCAGATACTGCTTTCCCGAACCATTTAGTCGGAAGTTTCACACCTACTACTACTTCTCTCAACATTCCGAATGAACGACTCATTAAGTTACCTTCATTCGTATTGTAATATCGGCTTACGTAGTCTTGCACAAAAGTCTTCACCGTGTTAGGAGCAAATTGTAATTCAGAGTAGTTCGTTACTTTACCGTTTGCATCATACTTGATGGCAACTCCATTTGAAACTACCACACCTTGACCTACAAAAGCCTTCACACCTAAAGCATCTTGTGGACGAGCAGCTTCGAAAATACCTTGTGTCGTTCCGATGTGACGACCACCACGGTAGGTTTGTTGTTGAGTATAATTCACAATAACACCTCCAATACGACCATCAAATAACATACTCAAGCTTACATTCTTGTAAGTAAATTTATTATTAAGACCAAAAACAAAGTCAGGATTTGTATTTCCCAAGAATTGTGATTGCGCTCCTGTTAATCTTTCTGGAACACCTGCAGAAGTGTTAATAATTTGTCCATCTGGTGTACGAACAAAAGCTGATCCATATAGTCTATCCGTACGATCCCCCACTTTTAAGAACGTATTTAAATTAGTGATACCAGGGTAGATTTCAGTCAACCTTTGCTCGAATGTAGAGTAATTAGCTAATACATCCCAGCTGAAGTCAACTGTTTGAATAGGCGTACCTGTTACAGAGATCTCAAAACCTTTCTTCTGAGTCTTGATACCATTCACTAAAGCAGAGGTATAACCTGAAGTAGAAGAGATAGGTAAAGAGAAGATCGATGGACCATCATTCGAGATGAAATAGGCAGCGTCGATTCCGATACGGTTTTTGAATAAACGTAAGTCCATACCGAATTCGGTTTGAGAAGTCTCAGATGGATTCAAGTTTGGATTGCTTAATTCGTTACCGAAGGTCGCTCCTGTTTGGTTATTGTAAAAGAAACCAGTTGAGTAAACTGTATTGTTTTGGTAAGATGGACCATCGTATGGTGAGTTATAGTTTTCACCTGAATAAGTCCCTGCCCGGTTATCAATCGTTGATGATGTTAATCCATCTTTTACATTAGCAAATGATCCACGGAATTTCAAGAAGGAAACAACTTCTGGTAAATTCACATAGTCAGACACGACTGAAACCGCTCCGAATGAAGGGTAGAAGAAAGTATTCTTCCCAGCAGGTAAAGTAGACAACTTGTCTAAACGACCTGTAGCAAACACCGTTAAGTATTTCTCATATGAAAAGTCGGCAGAATAGTAAGCAGAAAGAACATTCATATCAGAACCAAAGTTTGCCACTTGAACCGGGAGAGCCGAGTTCGAGAAGTTATATAAACCTGGAACGTTCAAATAGTTCGTTGAAGCAAAGATCGATTTGTATTGGAATACACGTTGAGATGCACCCGCGTTAATTTTTGTATTGAAGCCAGGTAACAAATCTTTGTCAAACGTTAACAATAATTCTGTATTGTTTTCGAATAAATTACGACGATCCTCTCGGTAATCACCACGACGCTCATCACGACCGTAGGTACCCGCAGAATAAGGGAATTTCTCTGTACGAACCATGTCCCAAGTCGTTACTTGCGTACGAGCTAATAGGTTTAAGTTTTCGTTAAAGGTATAACGCAAAGCTGCTTGGCCTACGATATCAGTCTTGTAGTGAGAACGCAACCACTCGTATGACATGAAGTAGGGATTATTGTAACGTTGGTATTCTGCATAGATTTGCTGAACACCTTCCTTACCTTTTTGCCAATAGTTGCGCATGTCATCCATGCTCCAGTCTGCTCCAGCCCAATAAACGATGTTGTAAATAATCGAGTTAGGACCGTAGTTAACATCTGGAATGTTAGGCGTGTATTGACGGTTGTATTGTAAATTCGACTCAAACTTTAATTTGTTTGAGAACTTGTAATCAGCCGTAATGTTGAAATTCGTCATATTCAATTGGGTATTAGGAACAATACCTTTTTGGTAGATATGAGAAGTAGAGAAACGCAAGTTGTATTTCTCGCCCGTTGCAGCTACTGAAACGTTGTTCGTTGACAAGATACCCGTCTCTAAGAAACGCTTCAAGTTGTCTTTACCACGAGCAATCCAAGGAGTACCTGCACGCTTACCTGTGATAGGATCCACTGGAGAATCGTACTGGGGAATTAATTGTCCGTTAA
>JBEBDF010000063.1:0-11848 GCA_041157105.1 Bacteroidota bacterium
TAATCCCAAAGCTGGAAGCGTTACTAAGTTCAATAAGTGGACACCAATAGATAATCCCACTAAATAAGCGATGAACAAGATCCAACGATTCGATGCGGCTCTATCTTCCACCAGCTCCCATTTAAAAGCAGCCCAAACAACAATCGCCGTAAAGAAAGACGACATCGCATACACCTCTGCTTCCACTGCAGAGAACCAGAACGTATCTGAGAATGTATAAATCAACGATCCAACCACCCCAGAGGCTAATAATCCAAAACGCTCGTTCAAATTCAATTCCTCAAAGGACTTATTGATCATCTTGCGACCAATCATCACAATGGTCCAATGCAAGAACAATATAGTCAGCGCACTACTTACCACAGAAAGCATATTTACCCAATATGCCACTTTAGACACATCGCCTAAAGCTAAAAGAGAAAACATACGTCCTAATAATAGGAACAAAGGGGCTCCTGGAGGGTGAGGTACTTGTAATTTATACGCACAAGCAATGAACTCTCCACAGTCCCAAAAAGAGGCCGTAGGCTCTACCGTCAAGGTATAGGTCAACAGGGCGATAAAGAAAACTCCCCAACCTGTCCAATTATTTACTTTTTGAAAACTCCACATAGGTCAGATTAATTAAACTGTTTTAAGAAACGGACGTCATTCTCTGTAAATAAACGTAAGTCTTTGATCTGGTATTTTAACATCGTGATCCGCTCGATTCCCATTCCAAAGGCAAAGCCATTATACTTCTTGGAATCTATACCCACATTTTCCAATACATTCGGGTCTACCATTCCAGCCCCTGCAATTTCCACCCAACCGGCACCTTTGCAGACATTACAGCCATCGCCTTTGCATAAAAGACAAGTAATGTCCATTTCAGCGCTAGGCTCTGTGAAGGGGAAATAAGAAGGACGGAAGCGTACTTTCGTATCCTTACCAAACATCTCTTTGGCAAAATGATACAAGGTATCTTTTAAATCCTTGAAGCTCACTTGCTCATCCACATAAAGCCCCTCCACTTGATGGAAAAGGCAATGTGCACGCGCAGAAATCGCTTCATTACGATATACACGACCAGGCATCACCGAGCGAATCGGGGGCTTTTGATGTTGCATTAATCGAATCTGAACATTAGAGGTGTGCGTACGCAATAAAACGTCATCCTGTATCTCTCCAGCCCCTTTTTCAATGAAAAATGTGTCCTGCATCTCCCTAGCCGGGTGATTTGCAGGAAAATTTAAAGCTGTAAAATTATAGAAATCGGTTTCAATCTCGGGTCCATCAGAAACCGAGAATCCCATCCGATTAAAAATCTCTAAAATACGTGCTCTAACCTTCGTTAGCGGATGTAAACTACCCTGCGAAATCGGATTGTATAGCGTTAAATCATATGGAACTTCAAATCCCGCTGTATTTCCAGCAAAGGCCTCTTGTGCTTGTGCAAACTTTGCTTCGGCTGAATTCTTCAACCCATTTAAAGACTGTCCTACCTCACGGCGATTCTCTACAGCCACATTTTTCAATTCATCAAATAAAGAGGCTAAACGACTCTTACGCCCAACAAACTGATTTCTAAAAGATTCTAATTCGCTTTCATTCGAAATAACAAAACTGTCAATTTCAGCTTGAAGAACGCTTATTTGTTCATTCATAAGGGTAATTATAAAATTTGGAGACCGATGGTCGCCTGGAAAAAACTAGGTTTTTGTGCGTAATTGTAACCAGTAGGTATGGCCATCGTATTGGATAATTCAGAGATAGCACCCTGGTAACGAAGATCAAATGATAAGCTTAAAATGTCGAGTCCTATACCAGCTTGGTAAGAGAAATTAGAACGATTAGAAATTTCTCTAGCTGAACCAGAAAAATAACTTTTTAATGCATTATTAGCAGAGGCATCTGCACTAAAACTATACGATGCAACTGGACCAGCAGCAAGTCGAATTATACCCAACTTTAAACCTATTAATAAGGGAACATCAATTGATTTCTGAGAAAAAGACACAACATCATTCGTCTTTGTTAATGCATTTAAGGCATTAACTTCATAATCTTTAGCTGAAAAAAATACTTCAGGCTGAAAAAATAAAGCATTTCCAACCCTAGCATAGGCTCCTACTAAATACCCTGTTTTAGTAGATAGAGATTTGTCCACATTAACTGAGAAATTATTATCAGTCGCTATATTGGACAAATTCACACCTCCTTTAATCCCTGCTTGTAAATATTTAGAACTTTGAGCAGATAAACTAAATGAAAATCCTGCGATGAATAGAAATAATAACAGTAGTGGTTTTTGCGCTTTCATCATTTGAGAGTTTTGATAATTAAATAGTAAAATTATCCTTTTTCAATCGAAAAAAAAGAAAAAACGAAATCAAAGCGTAAATTTGGACATAAATAAACCTCATGGCCAAAGCTAAAACGTCTTTTTTCTGTCAATTTTGTGGTCACTCAGCTCCGAAGTGGTTAGGTAAGTGTCCCTCCTGTGGAGAATGGAATACCTTCGTGGAGGAATTAGTGGAAGCTACGGTGCATCCGGCGGAGGTTTGGAAGACAAAAGGAAGTCCTAAATCGGTCACAAAACCGAAATTATTAAACGAAGTTAGCTTCGAAAATCTACCTAAACTCACCTGCTCGGATTCTGAATTCAACCGCGTTTTAGGAGGAGGAATCGTTCCTGGCTCACTCGTTCTAATTGGTGGCGAACCCGGAATCGGAAAATCAACGCTATTATTACAAGTTGCCCTTTCTTTAACTGAAACTCGCGTTTTATATGTAACTGGTGAAGAATCGGAACAACAAATTAAACTCAGAGCTGATCGCTTAGCAGCGAAATCTGACTCCCTTTACATACTTACAGAGACAAATACACAATCGATATTCCGTCACCTAGTCGACTTAGAGCCTGAATTAATCATTGTTGATTCGATTCAAACCCTTTTCTCAGATCAAATTGAATCTGGCCCAGGTTCTGTTTCTCAGATTAGAGAATGTGCCTTGGAATTAATGCGTTTTGCGAAAGAAAGTGGCACACCGATCTTCTTGGTTGGACATATTACCAAAGAAGGTTCCATCGCCGGCCCTAAGGTCTTAGAGCACCTAGTAGACACCGTGCTACAGTTCGAAGGAGATCGCCACATGATCTACCGTATTTTGCGTACGACGAAGAATCGTTTTGGTTCTACCTCCGAATTAGGCATTTATGAAATGCTAGGAAGTGGCCTAAGACCTGTGACGAATCCCTCCGAAATACTCTTATCCCAACGCGACGAACCTTCGTCGGGTATCGCTATTGGTACCTTGATGGAAGGTAATCGCCCGCTATTAGTGGAAATACAATCCTTAGTAAGCGCGTCCTCTTATGGTAATGCGCAAAGAACCGCAAACGGTTATGATGGAAAGAGATTGAGTATGTTGATCGCGGTATTAGAGAAAAGGGGTGGGTATAAATTAGCGACACAAGATGTTTTCTTGAATATTACTGGCGGTATTCGTGTGGATGATCCTGCCTTGGATTTAGCTACCTGCATGTCACTTGTATCTTCTTATGAAGACAAAATCATCGATTCTTCGATCTGTTTTGCGGCAGAAGTCGGATTAGGAGGAGAATTGAGATCCGTTACGCGCATAGATCAACGCATCGCTGAGGCAGAAAAATTGGGCTTTAAGGAGATTTGGATCAGCAAGTACAACCTGAAAGGATTGAATTACAAAGCGAATAAGATCAAAGTGCAGTCTGCTGCCACCCTTTTAGATGTTATCCTGCACATTTGGCGTCAAAAGTAGACGAAGGGTATTCTACTTTCAACAGATGTAGTCCGTGGGCTGGGACCGCGCGACCCGCTTTGCAACGATCTTTTGAATCGAGTATTTCTTGCAATTGCTTATTCGATAAGCGACCCTGCCCTACTTCTAATAAAGTACCCACTACTGCACGAACCATTCCGCGCAGGAATCGATTACCTTGAATCGTAAAAATCAATTCCTCACCCCGGAAGGCCCAGGAAGCCTGCAAAATCGTGCAATTGAAAGTCGTCACATCGGTTTTTACCTTCGAAAAGCATTGATAATCTGTATGTTGAAAGAACAAAGCGGCTGCTTTATTCATTGCATCGACATCTAGATCTACACTGAAACGGTATGAAAAAGCAGAATTGAATGGACTTTTCAGTGGGCTAATGCGGTATTCGTAAGTACGCGAAAGAGCTGCGAATCGGGCATGGAAATCATCTGCTACTTTATAAATCCCTTGCACCGCTAAAGAATCTGGCAACATCCGATTAAGTCGAAAAACCCAATTTTCCTTGACCGATTTCCCTACTGGTAAATCAAAATGCGCAAATTGCTCGTGTGCATGCACCCCCGTGTCTGTACGGGAACTGCCCACGATTTCCAAAGATGAACCCAATAAAAGACTTAATTTATCCTGCAAAACCGACTGAACCGTCGTTGCATTTGGCTGAATTTGGTAGCCATGAAAAGAGCCGCCATCGTACGAAAAAGCGATTAGATAGCGGCTCATTTTACTTATTTCATTAATGCAGTTTCCAAAGCCGTATCAAAAGATTGATAAGCTGCAGCTACTGTTGATAATTTTGCTCCATCAGCGATGATATCAGTTCCTTGAACAGATCCTAAGGCAGAGAACTTAACTCCTTGTGCTTGCAAAGCTGCCTCAAAAGCTGCTTTCTTAGAAGCATCCACTGAAACAACCACACGCGATTGCGCCTCACCGAACCAGAACGCATCCTGGCGAATCGAAGCATCTGAATTCACACTGAATCCTAATCCACGAGGGAAAGCAGACTCAGCCAAAGTCACTAATAAACCACCATCCGATACGTCGTGCGCTGATTCGATTAATTTATTTTCAATTAAAGACGTAATCGCCTTTTGTAATTTCTGTTCTGTCGCTAGATCAAAATGCGGTGCTGGAGTTGCTTTGATACCTTTGTACGAATACACATATTCAGATGAAGCGATATCATTCACCGACTCCCCTACTAAATAGATAGCATCGCCCTCTTTTTTGAAGTCCAACGTCATCTTATTCTCAGGCTTCTCTAAAATACCTAACATACCAATCGTCGGTGTAGGGAATACTGGACCTTCATCAGATGATTGATTGTAGAAGGAAACGTTACCACCCGTTACCGGAGTCTCAAATGCCTCACAAGATTTTTTCATACCCTTAATCGCACCTACGAATTGCCAATATACTTCTGGAACGTATGGATTACCAAAGTTCAAGCAATTCGTAATCGCCACCGGAACACCACCTGAGCAGACAATGTTACGAGCCGCTTCTGCCACTGCCATCGCACATCCTTCTTCTGGATCAGCGTTTACATAGCGTGAATTACAATCCACTGTGATAACAATTGATTTTTGTGATCCATGAACCTTCACCACAGCCGCATCAGAAGGTGCATTCGTGTTACGGTTCGCACGACCAATCGATGAATCGTATTGTTGAGCTACCCACTTCTTCGAAGCGATATTTGGGTGATTCATCATGTAGTTCAAGGCCTTAGGTAATTCTTCCTTCGGCAAATCAGCTACTGAATCGATTTTAAATTTCTTAAATTCTTGGTAGTAAGCAGGCTCTTTGTATTCTCGGTGATAAACCGGAGCTCCACCACCTAATACTAAATCATCTGCCGGAACATCCGCCACTAAAACACCATCTTGATAGAATTGAAGACGTTTCGTGTCAGTAACCGTACCGATTTGCTCACAGTTTAGATCCCATTTATCAAAAATACGTTTCGCCTCGTGCTCACGACCTTTCTCCACGACGATTAACATACGCTCTTGAGACTCTGATAAAAGTATCTCAAATGGTTGCATATTCGGTTGACGCGTAGGGACTTTGGAAAGATCAATAATCATACCATGTTCCCCTTTCGCAGACATTTCAGACGTCGAGCAAATAATACCCGCCGCACCCATATCTTGAATACCGATCACACATCCTGCTTCGATGATTTCCAAAGAAGCCTCTAACAACAATTTCTCCTGGAATGGATCCCCTACTTGAACCGCAGGCAATTTCTCCGACGATTTCGCCGTGATATCCTCTGATGCAAAACTCGCACCCCCAATTCCATCTTTACCAGTCGCGGAACCCACAATAAATACCCCATTACCTACTCCATATGATATAGCTGAGGCTTGCGTACCTACTTTTAGTATACCTGCTGAAAATGCATTAACTAGCGGATTCACATTATAACAATCATCAAATTGAACCTCACCACCTACGGTAGGAATTCCAAAGGCATTACCATAATCACCAATCCCCTTCACTACACCTTTCACTAACCACTTCGTTTTCGCTAAATCAATATTTCCAAAACGCAAAGAATTCAATTGCGCAATCGGACGTGCACCCATCGTGAAAATATCACGGTTGATACCACCCACACCAGTCGCCGCACCTTGGTAAGGCTCAAGCGCAGACGGGTGATTATGCGATTCAATCTTAAATGCACAACCTAAACCATCTCCTAAATCCACTAAACCCGCATTTTCCTCGCCAGCCTTGGCTAACATACGTGGAGAGTCTTTTGGTAAAGTCTTCAACCAAACAATTGAATTCTTATAAGAACAGTGCTCAGACCACATAACTGAGAAAATCGACAATTCGGTGAAGTTAGGCTTGCGACCTAAAATCTCTTGAATGCGATCATACTCTTCGGGCAATAATCCTAATTTTTTGGCTGTTTCGACGGTGGGAAGGGTTCCGATTGATTCCACTTAATTGAGTTTAAAATTGAAATGCAAAGATACAAAATCTAGAGTAGAGAGCAAAGAGTAAAGAGTGGAGATAAAAAACTTGTAAAATATCTCTTATCTCTACTCTATAATCTCTAATCTCTAATCTCTAATCTCTGATTTAAAAAGTAAACGGTGGTTAAACCACCGTTTACTTTTTAAATCCCCCAATACTCCCGATCCTCCGGAACATCGACGTCCCTAAATTTGTCTGAAAAGTGAATGATCTCACAAAGCATTGGATTTTGGCGCCAAAATTTTCCCAAACCTTGATCTCCACTCCAACGACTAAAAAGCGGACGCAAAGCCTTCGGGATAAGTACAGGTGGTGAATTAACCCCTTGGAAAGATGCAACAATGGCTCGATCTGGATTCGCAAGAGATATGATATTTTTCATGTGTGCATTGGTCAAAAAAGGCAAATCACACAAAAGAACTAAAACCGCTTTTTGTTGATCAATTGCTCTAAGTCCAACAGCAAGTGATTCTCCCATTCCCTTTTCCCATTTTTCCACTTGAACATAAGATAGCCGAGGAAATTCTTTTTGTAGATTCTCGATGATTTTTACCGTCTTTTCCACTTCTGCACCTAAACAAACGACCACCTCCTCACAGACACTAAATGATAAGCGTATTGAACGCTCTAAAAGGCTTTGGCCCTGATAAACCAATAATTGCTTTGCTTCACCTAATCGAGACGATGCACCCGCTGCTAGAATTAATCCGGTCATTTGAACTTTTGAATTTCACTAATTTAAATAAAAATAATTAAAGCTTAGGTGCTAATTTTAGGGGATGCTTCGAGATAATGAAATCCAATTTATTCAAGAGAACTTACACAGGGACCCGGTGGCGATTGCTTTAGAGGCTGCAAAGTACCCTGATTTAGACATTCCTATTTTAGTAGGCCAAATCAAAGCCAGACAAAAACTCAAAGACAAAATGCCTGGTTGGGTGGCAAATAAAAGGGTATTTTTCCCTCCTTCTTTGGCCTTAGAACAATCATCATCAGAGAAAACGGCCCATTTTAAAGCCAGTTTAGTGAAAGGGAAAATAGCAGATTTAACAGGCGGAATGGGCTTAGACGCTTATGCCTTTGCAAAAGCAGGCTGCGAAGTGGATTACATCGAAAGACAAGAGGATCTTGCTAAAATCACCGCCTTTAATCACGCACAATTGAAAGCAGGAAACGTCCATCACTACACTAGCGATAGTTTAAAGTGGCTTGCCGAGCAAGGAAAATCTTTCGATTTCATCTATCTAGATCCAGCCCGCAGAGATGGCGCTGGAAACAAAGTCGTTCTTTTACAAGATTGTGAACCCAATGTGTTAGATATCATACCTTACGTTAACAAAAAAACCAGCTTACTGATAAAAACAAGTCCATTATTAGATTTGGATCAAGCAATCCGGGATTTAGGAGAAGTAGAAAAGATCTACATCGTCTGCATTAAAAACGAGGTAAAAGAATTATTGTTCTTGAAAACCACACAATCTACTGCGAATCCTTTAATAGACGTAATCGAATTAAGTCTCCCAAATTCGCTCCTATTTTCAGGCAGAAAAACGACAGAATCTGAAACAGAAATCGCTACGAGTCACCTATTAAACTACCTCTATGAACCACATGCAGGAGTGCTGAAAGGGGGATTTTTTAAATCAGCAGGGAAAGGTTTACTTAAAATTGCTGTAAATACTCATTTATATACCTCTGAAAGTCTGCATACTAATTTTGCAGGAAGAGCGTTTAAGATTTTAGCGGAGGGCTCATTGGAGAAAAAATGGATTCATTCCGTTTTACCTGGCCTGAAGGCAAATATTTCTACTCGAAATTTCCCCATAAAGGCGGATGAAATTCGAAAGAAATTTCAATTAACAGATGGAGGAGAGTTTACTCTTTTCGCTTTTAGAGATCACGCAAATAAAAACAAGGTTGTCCTAGCTAAAAAAATCTCCTAACTTTAGTAAAAATTTCATCACATGAAAAAAATCGTCCTCCTACTTTTCCTTTCAGTATGTGCTTTATCAGCGTCTGCTCAAGTTTTTTCTGGTATGTCTGAAGTAGATAAATCAAAAAAAGAAGGAGTTTATACCTTCGTTAATACGCAGGAAAAATATGCAAGAGCAAGCTGGAAAGCTTATTTGAGCAAATTCGGTAAAGTTATCGAAGGCAAAAATGGAACTTACTCAAGTCCTGATCTGAAGGTTTCTGGTATTTCAGATAGCCCTTTAACGCTTATTTCAAAGGTTTCAGAAGAGAATAAGAAAGTTAAACTTTTCATTTCTATCGCCACAGGTCCTGACGAATATATCCAAACAGGGCATGCTAAACTAACTGAAACAAGCACTTGGATCGAAGATTTTATCAAAATTGTTGATTTAGAGGAAGGTGTTCGAATCGAGGAAAACAAATTAGCCGAATTGAATTCCGCTCAATTAAAAAATACCAAACAAGCGGAACGCCTAATTCGCGAACTTGATTCTAACTCGCGCCAAATCAACAACTTAGAAGAGCGTTTAAAGGAGGCTAAAATCGAAAAGGAAAAGATTTTAACCAATCAGGTTCAAAATAAATTAGATCAAAAAACAAAAGAGGAAGAAATAGCTGCCCAAAAATTAGCCGTAGAATCAGCGAAACAAAAAATTAAATGAAAAAACTGATCATCGCCCTTTTCACGATTTCGCTATTCTGTAATTTCGGAAGAGTTGAATACTCAGCGCTTAATCCAAAAGCAAAAACAATCCAAACAGATTCAACGGCTAGATTAGCTCCTGCTAACACAGCGAAAGTAGTAAGCAGTGAATTGCCTTCCGATCAGGAATCCCCTGAAACTTCCGAAGAGAGTACAGGTTGGGCTAGGTATGTAGTGCTAGGTATCAAAACATTTTTTGCAACCTTGCTTAAACTCTTGGTAGCTTAATATGCTATCCTACTCCATCTCTACTCCGATTCAAGCACCCATAAGTCACGTAAAAAAACTATTTACGGCTGATTTACTATTAAAACTGTCCCCTCCTTTCCCTAAAGTAGCTTTGCAACGATTTGATGGTTGTAAAAAAGAGGATACGGTAATTCTTATCATTAACCTTATTTTCCTAAAAGTCACCTGGAGTTCTCTTATCATAGAAGATCAAGAGACGGAGGATGAATGGTATTTTATAGATCAAGGCGTCAAGACACCTTTTGGACTACAATTTTGGCAACATAAGCATCGGGTCAAGAAAATCGATCATAAAAGCTGTGAGATAATCGATGAAATTTCGTTTGATGCCCAAAACTCATTTTTGAATTACCTTCTTTTCCCCTTTCTTTGGGGAATGATTTTCTACAGAAAACCTTTTTATAAAAAGTATTTATCTCTCGTCAACCCGCTATGAAATTAACCTTAACTAATAAGATTATTATTGGCTTTATCCTAGGCCTTGTACTGGGAGAGTTTTTTTTCCTTTCTTTTTCCCCAGAAGTTAGCCACGATTTAGGGGCTAAAGTTCAGATTGTTTCCAAAATTTTCCTGCGTCTGATAAAGATGATCGTAGGTCCTTTGGTATTCTGCACGTTGGTCGTAGGTATTGCTAAATTAGGGGATTTTAAAGCTGTAGGACGCATCGGAATCAAGACAATTGGTTATTTTTATTTTGCCACTATTCTTTCGCTTGTTACTGGCCTTGTCGTGGTTAATATAACACAACCTGGAAGCTTACAAAGTTGGCCTAAACCAGCAGCTGGCACAGATACTGGGATCGATTCTTCCAAGGCTAAAACAATAGAAGATTTTATTTTGCATATTTTCCCAGACAGCTTTTTCAAAGCATTGGCTGAGAACGAAATCCTTCAAATTGTTATCTTCTCCCTATTTTTCGGCGTGGCATTAGGATCCATCGGTGAGATGGGAAAACGCTTAATTCATGTTATAGAAAACTTAGCAGAGGTTATTTTTAAGATGGTGAATTATGTAATGGAAGTTGCTCCATATGCCGTATTTGCAGCCATGACTACAGTGGTAGCTAATAAAGGATTAAGTATTTTAATTAGCTATGGTTACTTGATGATCTGCTTTTTAGGAGGCCTATTATTCTTTACCGTCGTCATTCTATGGATCATTTGTATTGCCAATGGAATCCCTTATTGGAGATTATTAAAAGAGTTAAAAGAAGCTCTTTTGATTTCCTTTTCTACAGCTAGTTCTGAAGCATCATTTCCACAAACCATTGCTGCACTTGAGAAATTTGGATGCTCGAGACGTATTGTCGGTTTTGTATTACCCCTAGGATATAGCTTTAATCTGGATGGTTCGATGTTATATATGACATTTGCGACTGGATTTATTGCACAAGCTTATGGCGTCCACCTGAGTTTGGAACAACAAATCACCATGCTATTAACGTTAATGATTACCTCCAAAGGTATAGCTGGTGTACCGCGTGCTTCACTTGTCATCATTGCGGGTACCTTAACGATGTTCAATCTTCCAGCGGAAGGAATTGCCCTCTTATTAGGCGTTGATCCGTTTTTAGATATGGGGAGAACCGTCACATCTGTGGCAGGAAATGGTGTTGCAACCTGTGTGGTTTCGAAATGGGAAGGAGAATTTAATCCGCCTTTGGCTGATTAACTTTTTGATTAAATGTCATTTGAACTGCTTTTCTGGCAGGGATGATGGAGGCCAAAAATGTGATGACAATCACGACCAAAGCCGTCAACAAAAAATCAAACCATTCCATTTTAACGGGATATGAATCAATTAAAGCGTTCGGAATGCCTAAAGGCACAACACCGAACGTTTGTTGTATCCATCCAAGCGCAAAACCTGCTACCATTCCTACTAAAGCACCCGAAAAACTAATAAATAAACCTACAGATAGAAATATACGCAATAACTGCTTCTGTGTTATTCCCATTGCTAACAAGGTTCTTAAGTCTTTTCGCTTCTCAATGACCAATAAAGAGAGGGCATAAAAAAGTGTAAAGGAGGCAATGCCCATGATAAATGCCATCAAAATAAACACGAATAACTTTTCGATTTTGATTGCCCGCAACAGAATGGCATGCTGTTGGTTACGCGTCTGAACCTGA
>JBEBDF010000064.1:0-11746 GCA_041157105.1 Bacteroidota bacterium
CTAGCGAATCAAATCAGCCAACTAGAGAAGATTGCAGGGCTATCAGCAGATGAAGCACGCCAGCAGATCATGGATGCCCTAAAGGCAGAGGCAGAATCTAAAGCGAGTTCCTTAGTGAAGCAAGCTATCGAAGAAGCAAAATTAACCGCAACGAAAGAAGCGAAAAAAATTGTCATCGAAACGATTCAAAGAACTGCCGCAGAGAATGCAATTGAAAACTGCGTATCTGTTTTCAACATCGAATCAGATGATATCAAGGGTAAAATCATCGGTCGCGAGGGTCGTAACATTCGTGCGCTAGAAGCTGCAACTGGTGTTGAATTCATCGTGGATGATACGCCAGAGGCAATTATCATTTCTGGATTTGATCCTGTGCGTCGTGAGATCGCTCGTTTGTCACTTCACCGATTAGTTCAAGATGGTCGTATCCACCCGGCACGTATCGAAGAAGTGGTGAATAAGACCCGCAAGAACATCGACGATGAGATCATTGAAATCGGTGAGAAGACCGTTATCGACTTAGATATTCACGGCTTACATCCGGAATTAATCAAAATGATTGGTCGCATGCGTTTCCGTTCTTCTTATGGCCAAAACCTACTGCAACACTCCCGCGAAGTAGCGAAACTTTGTGCAACGATGGCAGCGGAATTAGGATTAAATGCGAAGCTAGCGAAGCGTGCAGGTCTATTGCATGATATTGGTAAGGTTTGGCATGAAGAACCAGAACTTCCTCACGCATTACTAGGAATGGAACTGGCTCAGAAATACAAAGAACATCCAGAGGTTTGTAATGCGATTGGAGCTCACCACGATGAGTGCGAGATGACTTCAATGATCTCACCTATTATTCAGGTATGTGACGCGATTTCCGGATCTCGTCCAGGTGCTCGCCGCGAGATGATGGAGTCCTATATGAAGCGTTTGCGTGATTTAGAGGCTTTAGCTACTTCCTTCGATGGCGTACAGAAATGCTATGCGATCCAAGCAGGTCGTGAGCTACGTATCATGGTTGATTCCGAGAACGTAAGCGACGAAAAGGCTTCGAACTTATCGTTTGACATTTCTCAGAAAATCGAGAAAGAGATGCAATATCCAGGTCAAATTAAAGTAACGGTGATTCGCGAAATGCGCGCCGTAAACTTTGCAAAATAGGATCGAAATCGAGTATATTTATGGCGCAGCCCTGCGGGCTGCGCCATTTTTTTACCCCTCTAGTACATGGAAATCAAAGCTCCTCAAACCGACTCCGAATGGAAAGCCTATTACGCCTTGCGCTTTAACGTGCTGCGTGAGCCTTGGAATCAACCTCTCGGCTCGGAGGTTTTAGCTGATGAAGACCTGGCCATACATGCCATTGCGGCAGAGAATGGGGAGGTGCTAGGTGTGGCACGTATGCACGAGTGTGCTGAAAAACAAGGTCAAGTGCGTTGTGTAGCCATTGCTACATCCGCTCAAGGAAAGGGAATCGGTAAAGCCATCATGGCCTACTTGGAAGATCATGCGAAAACGAAGGGTTGGACAGAAATCGTATTAGAGGCAAGGGAAAATGCGGTGCCGTTTTACCATGCAATTGGATATTCAATTGTAGCTGAATCCTATTTGTTGTTCGGGGAAATCCAACATTACCGGATGAGCAAGACATTATAAAAAAAGCGCTAAACCTTATGGAATAGCGCCTCTTCAATTAGAATTTTCAATTAATGCGTGTGCTCTAAACCCTGTGCGCTCGGAATTTGATTAAATTCAACGCCCGGCTTTCTTGCATCCTTGAAGGCTGCCTTTGGTTTGATGCTCAAAATTTGGAATAATTCCTGATCCGATTTCGTATCCGGATTAGGCGTTGTTAATAACACATCACCAGAGAAGATCGAATTCGCCCCTGCCATGAAGCAGAAAGCTTGGCCTTCGTAGTTTAATTCTAAGCGACCTGCTGATAAACGAACCGCTGATTTAGGCATCATGATTCTAGCCGTCGCAATCACGCGAACTAGATCCCAAACTGATGCTGTTTTTTGATTCTCAAAAGGAGTTCCCTCTACGGGTACTAAATTATTAACTGGAACTGATTCCGGATGCTCTGGTAAATTCGCAAGCGTTAATAGCATTCCGATACGATCTCCCGCACTTTCCCCCATCCCAATGATTCCACCTGAACAAACGGATAAATTCGCCTTACGCACGTTCCCTAAGGTCTCTAAACGATCGTCGTAGGTACGAGTGGATATAACATCCTCATAGTATTCTTCACTGGTATCGATGTTATGATTGTAAGCGTACAATCCTGCATCTTTTAATTTCTGTGCTTGCTCCTCGGATAACATGCCTAAGGTACAGCAGACTTCCATTCCTAGAGAGTTTACTCCTTTGACCATATCAAGTACCCGGTCAAAGTCCTTGTTATCACGCACCTCGCGCCAAGCCGCTCCCATACAGAAACGAGAACTTCCATTGTCTTTTGCACGATTTGCCGCTTGGATTACTTCCTCATACGGAAGCAATTTTTGCACCTTGACATTCGTATGGTAACGCGCTGCTTGAGAGCAATAAGAACAATCTTCTGGGCAGCCACCCGTCTTAATCGAAAGAAGGGTTGAGATCTGCACCTCATTCGGGTCAAAATTCTCGCGGTGCACCGTCGCAGCCTGGTAGACCAAATCCAAGAAGGGTTGGTTGTATATTTTTTCTACCTCTTCACGAGTCCAATTATTACGTACCATATCAGCTTTAATTTCTATTCAAACTCCATTAAATAAGGCATCATTGCTAAGAAGCCTTCTCTTTTTTTCCAACGGTTCACCTCTAAAACGGAGGAAGCCCAAGGGATATTCTTTGCAAGTAAACGCTCTGACAACGACGTCTCTGAAGTTGCAGAACTAAGTAATTCATCTACAAAAGATTTAGCCTTCGGATAAACAGCTACTTTATAAGCACCTGGCTTTAATTTCGCTTTCGATGCTGCAATTTCAATAGCCTTGTCTAATCCTCCTAGCTCATCCACTAAACCAATTTGCTTTGCTTGTGCACCTGTCCAAACACGACCGCCTGCTAATGACTGCAAACGTTGAAGGGTCATTTTACGACCTGCTGCAGCTTTTGTTGTAAACGATAAATAGCCTTTGTTCACAGAGTTTTGAACGACTGATTTTTGGAAATCCGTTAGAGCGCCAGCCGAATTCATAAAATTAGAATTGGCATGCGTATCTACGTGATCTTGTGTAATTCCAAGCGTATTTTTTAAGAAATTATCTACATTAAACCAAGCTGCAAAAATACCAATCGAGCCGGTAATAGTCGTCGGCTGAGCTACAATCACATCGGTACCCATTGCCATATAATATCCACCTGAAGCAGCATAATTCGACATAGATGAGATAATTGGCTTTACTTTCTTGGTTAATTCTATCTCGCGCCACATGATATCTGAAGCCAGAGAAGAGCCTCCTGGAGAATCGATTCGAAGCACAATCGCCTTTACTGATTTACTCTCGCGAAGTTTCTTCAACTCTTTCACAAAATCATCCGAACCTATATTCCCATCGCTTGCCTTGGTTCCTGAAATCTCTCCCTCAGCCACTAAAACCGCGATGCGATCTTTACCTTCCACTTCATCAATCGGATTTTTGGCCTTCAAATAGTTATTCAAAGACACATAAATCACTTTTTCCTTTTCTCCCGACGCCTTTTTCAATAAAGCCTCAAACTCATCCCAATATCCTTGCTTAATCATGCCTAATTTCTCCGCTGATGATGGCTCAAACGCTTGAAGACTATCCGCAATTTGATCTAATTTACGCACCGGGATATTTTTACTTCGGGCTATTTTATCAAAAATATAGGTGTTAATGGATTGCAAGAAAGAAGAGGTCTGGGCCTTGCTTTCCTCGCTCATATCTTCACGAATGAAAGGCTCCACCGCTGATTTATAGGTTCCTACGCGGAATACTAATGGTTCGATGTCTAATTTGTCCAAAGCCTTCTTATAGAAAGTATACTGAACGCTAATTCCATTAAAATCCAACAAACCATTCGGATTTAAATAAGTCTGATCTGCCACGGAAGAAATGTAATAGCCTTTCTCCGTGTAAGAATTGGCATAGGCATAGACGAATTTACCAGACTTTTGGAACTTCTGAATCGCCTCTCGAATCTCCGATAACTGAGCATATCCGGCCATTGGAAAACTAGCATCTAAATAAATTCCCTTGATTTTAGGGTCTACTTTCGCTCGCTCTAAAGCAGACAAAACTTGGATCAAACCCAAGTTTTCAGGTGGCGCAAAATAGGCATCTGTTAAAGCTGAAAATGGATTATCCTCTGTCGATGCATTTTCCACGATAGGCCGATTCAAATCCAGTCTTAGAACGGAATTGTCTTTCAATTCGTATACCTCTTCTGAACTACCAATAGCGGCACCCACGCCAGCTAAAAGCAATAAAGAGACGATTGCAAATAAGAAAAGACCAAAAACAGTCGCTAATGAATACTTGACAAATTGCCACATAGTCTTATTATTTATACGTTTCTAACCAAAGTTTTTACGGTAATCCTCGCGCGCTTGACGAATCACTTCATAAGCCACTTCGCGACCATAAATATCATCAATATCTACCGAATTTGAGGTAGTTTCACCTGGTAACATTTTATAGGTCCAAAAATAATGCCTCAATCGCTCCACAATGTCTTTAGGTGCATCTGCGATATCTTTCCACTTACCATAAATCGGATCATCCTTCAATACCGCAATAATTTTGTCATCCGCCTCTCCCTTATCAATCATGCGAATTCCACCAATTGGAATCGCTTGACATAAAATATCGCCATGTGTAATCGCACGCTCAGAAAGAACTAAAATATCTAATGGATCACCATCCCCTCTTTCAATATCCTTTCCCGAATATTTGCGCGCTAATTCCGCGATTCCATCCGAACAATAGGTTTGCGGCAAAAAACCATATAAAGCGGGGACAATGTTCGAGAACTTCTGCGGACGATCAATCTTTAAATAGCCAGTCTGCTTATCAATTTCGTACTTTACCGTATCAGTAGGTACAATTTCAATAAACGCGGTCACTAATTCAGGCATTTGGTCGCCGATTTGTACGCCATGCCAAGGATGTGCCTTAAAGAAGTTTCTATTCATATTCAATTTATATATCTCACTTAGGATTAAAAATCCCTGCAAATTACGAAAAACAAAGGATAAATTCTGCTAAATTTGTTGTTTGCATTGCGCTAATAGATATGATTTATCCAATTATACCCTACGGGGATCCCGTTTTAAGAAAAGTCGCTGTTCCCATTGAATTTGGAAGCCTAGATCTGATTAAACTATCAGAAGATATGTTTGAAACGATGTATGCTGCCAGCGGAGTGGGATTAGCTGCTCCACAAATCGGGATGGACATCCGTTTATTCGTAGTGGATGGCAGACCTATGAACGAGGGGGAAAAAGACGAGGATGTGGATCAGTCTTTGATTGGTTTTAAAAAAGTATTCGTCAACCCGACCATTATTGAGGAAACTGGGGACGAATGGGGTTTTGAAGAAGGGTGCTTATCTATCCCAGGAATTCGCGGCGAAGTATATCGCCCAGAATATGTTAAAATCCATTATTGGACAGAGCAGGGAGAAGAAAGAACCGACATATTCGAAAGTTTAGCCGCCCGCATTATTCAACACGAATACGATCATATCGAAGGTATTTTATTCACGGATCATTTGAACCCAGTGAAAAAACGCCTCATTAAAAATAAGTTAAGTGATATCACGCGAGGAAAAGTTTCCGTGGATTACAAAATGAAACTTACCCGTTAATTAGACAGATGAAAATTTCCCTTAATTGGTTACGCGATTTTATTGATATTTCGAAGCTTCCTGCACAAGGCAGCCCCGAAGAACTAGACGTTTTATTAACAAACACGGGCTTAGAAGTAGAGGGTATCGAACCTCACGATAAGATTCCAGGTGGATTAAAAGGCTTTGTGGTAGGGGAAGTTTTGACCTGCGAGAAATTCGAGGTAAAAGAAAAAACCTTAAGCTTAACGACAGTAGACGCGGGTTTAGAAGAAATCTTAACGATTGTCTGTGGAGCTGCAAACGTAGCAGCCGGCCAAAAAGTAATCGTTGCCACTCCCGGCACCCAATTATACGATAAAGAGGGGAAAGAATTATTCAAAATCGAGAAGCGCAAAGTATATGGTCAACCTTCTGAAGGAATGATCTGTGCTGAAGACGAAATCGGCATAGGGACGTCACATGATGGAATTTTAGTCTTACATACGGATGTACCTAACGGAACTCCCGCTGCCTCGTTTTTCGATATTGCTGGCGATTTAGTTTTAGAAATTGGATTAACGCCAAACCGTGCGGACGCTGCCTCTCATTGGGGCGTAGCACGCGATATTAGAGCAGTAACGGGTCTTTCTATTCAGTTGCCCTCCCCTGCCTTGGTAATCGAAAGCAATGCGCATCCGATTCAAGTAGAAATTAAAGACAACGGATGCGATCGTTTTTGTGGCATCACCATCGATGGCATTCAAGTTGCTCCATCCCCTGCTTGGTTACAGGAACGCTTAGCTGCTATTGGCTTGCGCCCTATTAATAATGTGGTGGACATCACCAACTTCATCTGCCACGGCTTAGGACAGCCGATGCACGCGTATGATTGGCATGAGATCAAAGGTGGTAAATTAATCGTGGATTCATTGCCTGCAGGGACCTTATTCAAAACCCTAGACGGCGTAGAACGCAAGTTAACTGGTGAAGAATTAATGATTTGCGACGCTTCAGGTGCGATCGGATTAGCCGGTGTCATGGGCGGTGAACATTCTAGTATTAAAGATTCTACGACGCGTGTTTTCTTAGAAGTAGCCCACTTCAAGCCAGAACGCATTCGCAAAGCAAGTCAAACGCATGGTTTAAAAACCGATGCTTCTTTCCGTTTTGAACGTGGCACAGATATCCAAGCGAAGTTATTCGCCTTGGAATATGCCGCTCAATTAATTCAAGAATTAGCAGGTGGTAAAATTACTTCTGAGCCTATTGATTATTATCCAACGCCAGTTTCTTTAGTCGAAATTCCAGTTAGTGTTCGTCGTGTGCAGCAATACATTGGTGTTGAATTAGAGGCAGAGCGAATTAAAGAAATTTTGACCTTATTGGATTTCAAAATCGAGGCCGATAAAGGCGACGATTTCGTGGCTATATCCCCAGCTTACCGTGTGGATGTGACGAGAGAGGCGGATATCATTGAGGAGATTTTACGTATCCATGGTTTGGATAACATTCCTTTATCGGATCATTTGAGCGCGAACTTCATCTCGGAGTTCCCTTTGTTAGATAAGGAGCGCGTTCAGTTGAATATCTCACAGATTTTGACGGCCAAAGGTTTCCAAGAAATCATCACCAACTCCTTAACTAAGGCAGATGCCCACAAGGCCATCGAGAAAGATTTACAATTCGAAACGGTAGAGATCTTGAATCGCCTTTCAGAGGACTTAGGTGTCATGAGACAGCATATGTCTTTCGCCGGATTAGAGGTCTTAGCACACAATATTAACCGCCGCCAAAAAGATCTAAAGGTCTTTGAATTTGGCAAAACATACCATAAAAAAGGCGCTAAATATATCGAAAAGAAGCATTTATCCTTATTTACTACGGGATTGTGGGCCGGAGAAACCTGGTCTAGCGCACCCACAAAAACCGCTTTACACCACTTATATCAAGTGAGCATCGAGTTGATGCGTTCCCTAGGAGTAACCCAATTTGAGACGGACACCATTGAAAATTCGAGTGTATTCGCTTTCGGCTTACGCATCTCCATCAATAAAAAGGCGTGCCTTGAATTGGGTATGATTCACCCGAATTTAGCAAGCAAATGGGAGGTAAAACAAGACGTGTTTTTCGCGGATTTCGATTGGGATTATTGGGTGAAGCAAGAGAAAGCTGACTTCGTTTACCAAGAGATTTCAAAGTTCCCAGAAGTACGTCGCGATTTATCATTAGTGATTGACAAAACCGTCAGCTACCAAGCAATTAGAAAACTAGCCGAGCAATACGAGAAGAACTTGTTGAAAAACGTATCCATCTTCGATGTGTACGAAGGCAAGAACTTAGGCGAAGGCAAGAAAGCTTATTCCGTTAGCTTCACGCTACAAGACGAATCTCAGACCTTAACAGATAAGGTCATTGAGTCCACGATGGATCGCCTAATGAAAGGGTTCGAGAAGGAAATCGGAGCAATAATTAGAAAATAATTAGCGCTTGAACATGCCCCCTAAATTAGGCATCTTCATCTTTCCATCTTGAACTTTGTTCATCATCTTCATCATTTTGCGCATATCTTCGAACTGCTTCAATAGATTGTTCACCTCTTGAATCGACGTTCCAGAACCTGCCACAATGCGATTCTTGCGGGATGGGTTTAAAATATCTGGATTTTGACGCTCTTTAGCTGTCATCGAATTGATGATTGCCTCGATAGGTTTGAAAGAATCATTGGAAATATCCACATCTTTCACCGCCTGGCTCATTCCTGGCACCATGCCCATCAAATCTTTGATGTTACCCATCTTTTTGATCTGTTGCAATTGCGCGTAAAAGTCTTCGAAGGTGAAGTTATTTTGGCGTATCTTCTTGTTTAATCGTGCCGCCTCATCTTCGTCAAAAGCCTGCTGCGCACGCTCCACTAACGATAATACGTCACCCATTCCCAGGATACGGTTCGCCATACGATCAGGATAGAACTGATCCAAGGCCTCCATTTTCTCTCCGGTAGAGATAAATTTAATCGGCTTGTCGACGATTTGACGAATCGAAAGGGCCGCACCACCACGGGAATCACCATCTAATTTCGTTAAAACAACGCCGTCAAAATTCAAGCGATCATTAAAGGTCTTCGCCGTATTCACCGCATCCTGACCCGTCATTGAATCCACCACGAACAAAATCTCCGTTGGCTTAATCGCGTCTTTAACAGCTGCAATCTCATTCATCATCACCTCATCCACCGCTAAACGACCCGCTGTATCGACGATCACCACTTTCTTACCCATCTTGCGAGCATACGAAAGCGCGTTCTGGGCGATGCTTACCGCATTCTTATTTTCAGGCTCCGCATATACTTCCACCCCTACTTGTTCTCCTAATACTTTCAATTGATCGATCGCCGCAGGACGGTAAATATCACAGGCTACTAAAAGCACATTCCGACCCCCTTTTTTAATGTATTGAGCTAACTTACCAGAGAAAGTCGTCTTTCCAGAACCTTGTAAACCGGCGATTAAAACCACCGATGGATCACCTTTCAGGTTGATATCCTGCTTCTGGCCACCCATTAATTGGGTTAGTTCATCATGTACAATTTTAGTTAATAATTGACCTGGCTCCACAGCGATAAGGATTTTTTGGCCCATCGCCTGATCCTTAATCCGATCCGTGATTTCTTTTGCGACCTTATAGTTAACGTCCGCATCCATCAAGGCGCGGCGAATTTCCTTCACCGTAGCGGCAACGTTAATATCCGTAATTCTGCCGTTCCCCTTCAGGGTACGCATGGCAGTGGTCAGCTTCGAACTTAAATTCTCAAACATAGTATCTAAAAAAAGGACTGCAATTTACGCTTTTTCGAACAAATTTTAATCAAATAAACGGACCGAACTTTCCCTGCCCCTTTTACTCAAAAAAATATCCGACATTTTGACAAAAATACCCCAAAATAATGGAGTAAAAAAGATTTAGTCTTTACCTTTGCAGGATTATCACAACCTATCAAAATTTTGATATTATAAAAATGGAAAAAATTAAAGTTGCCAACCCAGTCGTTGAATTAGACGGCGATGAAATGACTCGAATTATCTGGAAATTCATCAAAGACAAATTAATCTTGCCTTATTTAGATCTAGACATTAAGTACTATGATTTAGGTGTAGAATACCGCGATGAGACGAATGACCAAGTAACCATCGAGGCTGCTGAGGCAATCAAAAAATACGGTGTAGGTATCAAATGTGCTACTATCACACCAGATGAGGCGCGTGTAGCAGAGTTCGATTTAAAGCAAATGTGGAAATCACCTAATGGAACTATCCGTAATATCTTAGATGGTACTGTTTTCCGTGAGCCTATCGTTTGCGCAAACGTTCCTCGTTTAGTACCTAACTGGACTGCACCTATCATGATTGGTCGCCATGCTTTTGGGGATCAATACAGAGCAACCGATTTCGTAACAAAAGGAAAAGGTAAATTAACGGTTACCTTCCAACCTGAAGATGGTGGTGCTGCTCAAACTTTCGAAGTATATAACTTCAAAGGCGATGGTGTTGCAATGACCATGTACAATACAGATGAGTCAATCAAAGGTTTCGCACACTCTTGCTTTAACATGGCATTGAGCAAAGGATGGCCTTTATATTTATCGACGAAGAACACGATCTTGAAGAAATACGATGGTCGTTTCAAAGATATCTTCGAGGAGATCTACTTAGCGGATTATAAAGCACAATTTGATGCAAAAGGAATTGTTTACGAGCACCGTTTAATCGATGATATGGTTGCTTCTGCGTTAAAGTGGAATGGTAACTTCGTTTGGGCTTGTAAAAACTATGATGGAGACGTTCAGTCAGATACCGTTGCTCAAGGTTTCGGTTCATTAGGTTTAATGACGTCGGTTTTAATTACACCAGATGGGAAAGTGATGGAAGCGGAAGCTGCTCACGGAACGGTGACTCGTCACTACCGCGATCACCAAGCAGGAAAGCCTACATCGACTAACCCAATTGCTTCTATTTTCGCTTGGACTCGTGGTTTAGAATTCCGCGGTAAATTAGATAACAATGCGGCGTTGATTAATTTCTGCCAAACTTTGGAAAAAGTTTGCGTGGCTACAGTGGAGTCTGGTAAGATGACCAAAGACTTAGCCGTTTGTATCCATGGAAACAAAGTAAACCACGGAGAGCACTACTTATACACAGAAGAGTTCTTAGAGGCTTTAGATACGAATTTGAAGGCAGCGTTAGCATAGTCGCCGCAGGCGGCTTAGTCGCGACTTGATCGCTTAGTCGACTTCGTCTTAGTCGTTGCTTCGCAACTTAGTCAAAGAGTCCGGAGGGGAAGAAATTCCTTTCCGGATTTTTTTTGCTATTTTTCGACCCAACAACGCAGTCGCGACTAAGTCCGTAGGACGACCGAGACGAAGTCGACTAAGTCTCGCAGAGACGACTTTTCTCCGACTAAGTCCGTAGGACGACTAAATCGCGCAGCCATGACTAAGCCGCTTCGCGGCGACTCAGACGCAGTCGACTTCGCCGCAAAGCGGCGACTAGCGACTAGATTTTTTTTGGCTTAGGCCAAAAAAAATCGCGCCGATTGCTCAGCGCGATTTCTACTTATCGTTTTGTTTCAAATACTATTCTGAAACCACAGAGAAAGCAATTTTGTGTTTTACTTCTTTGTGTAAGTCAAGCGTAGCAGCATAATCGCCGATTGTCTTCACTTCTGTATCGAATGAAATTTTCTTACGATCGATATCAAATCCTTTTTCTTTCAGCATTTCTGAAATTTGAAGGCTAGTCACACGACCAAAGATTTTTCCACTATCACCTGTCTTCGCAGGGATAGTCAATGCCATTTCACCGATAGCTGCAGCTAAATCGAATGCATCTTGACGAACTTTCTCCACTTTGTGAGCAGCTTGCTTGATGTTTTCCGCTACAACCTTGCGGTTAGACGGAGTCGCCATGATAGC
>JBEBDF010000065.1:0-11418 GCA_041157105.1 Bacteroidota bacterium
CCACCCGATGTAATAGAAAGGCGCTATAAATCAGGTATTACTAATTTGTTTCGTATATATTTGCCTTTAGTGGATGAGTGGTTCGTTTATGATAGTTCTGAGCCTGTCATCGAGTTGATTGCTGAGAATAATAAAGCTTCTTTCATTCATATTAAAAATCTGAAAAAATGGCGACAGCTAAACCCACTCAATTGAAAAAAAACAGGACCACTTCTGAGAAATTAGAAGAAGGCATGAAACTCGTCAAAGCCGATTTAATGGCCTATAAAAAAGCAAAGAACTCTAAACTAGTCGTGTTAAAAGACGACAAAATTGTGTTCCTTAACCCAGAGTAAAATGTCCACTTGGAAAGAAGAAAATCAAGTCTTAATCAAGACGTTTACCTTTGCTAGCTTCGAAGAGGCCATGCAATTCATGCAAAATGCAGCTTCATTCATTAGCGAAACGGATCACCATCCCACTTGGTCGAATACCTATAATCGGGTAGAAGTGATGTTGACGACCCATGATGCCGGTAACAAGATTACGGACCAAGACAGGAAATTAGCAGACTATTTAGACAAACTATATCAATCATGAAAAGTGTATTAATGTTATTATTTCCTTTGTTTTTATTTGGCCAAAACCCAACCAAGGACGAAGATCAAATCAAAGCCGTTATTCTTAAAACTTTTTCTGCCATGAAATCGGTGGATTCCGTGGCGCTAAAATCTTGTTTTACTGAAAAAGCGCTATTGCATATAAGCCAGGTTAGACCTGAGGGGAATATTGTACGGGAAGTGCCTATTGCAAGTTTTGTTAAAAATGTCATGACCAGAAAGCCGGGAGATATGGACGAGCGCGTCCTTTCTTGGGGGCCAATTCTCATCGATCATGAAATCGCGACGGCTTGGGTGCCCTATGAATTTTACCTAAATGGGAAGTTTACACACAAAGGTGTCGATGCGTTTATATTGGTTAAAGTGCGGGAGGAGTATAAGATTCAAACCCTGTTGTATAATATGCAGAAGTAAAGGATAAATTAAATCCTTCTTTAATTATCAACTTGCTGGTTTTATTGATGAAAAAGATTGCTTACATTTGTATCCAAATGAAGACAATTGTCAAATGTACCTAATTGAAAAAACAGAGGAATTTGATAAATGGCTTCGAAAGCTTAAGGATTTAAGAGCGAAAGCTATTATTTTAATTAGACTTCAGAAAATTGAAAATGATGGCCACTTTGGTGATTGTCAATCTGTGGGTGATGGGATCAGGGAATGTAAAATTGACTTTGCTAAAGGCTATAGAATATATTTCAAGGAATTCGGCGGTAAATTAGTTTTGCTCCTCATAGGTGGAGACAAATCAACGCAACAAAAGGATGTCCAAAAAGCAAAGGATATTTTAAATCGTCTAAACAATTGAGAATTATGGAAACTTCGAAATTTGATGTAGCAGATTATTTAGATAGTCCTGAAATGATTTCGGAATATTTAAATGCAGTTTTAGCTGAAGGCAACGATTCGAATCTTATTGTAGCCTTAAGAAATATTGCTAGATCGATAGGAATGGCTAAAATTGCTAGTGAAACGGGGATGAGTCGCACCAGTTTGTATAAAGCTTTATCAGATAGATCAAAACCTCAATTTGAGACGGTAATGAAAGTGCTCAGAGCAATCGGAGGACAAATACAAATTAAGCCAACTACCGAGGAAAGCTCGGCAGTTCATTCTCACTAAAAAAAGCCCCACTACCTATTTCAATACATGGAACGCCAGTACGTTCTGTACATCGTACACATTCACTGATTTATTGAATTGCTTTGTTATGCTAGGTAGTGCCTCGCCTGAGATCCAAATTTTCAATTCTGCATCCAGGTCGAAAGTTCCAGCTGTTTCAATGCTGAAACGTGAGATGCTTTTGTAGTTGATGGACTTGTATTCTGTTTTAGAACCCGTGATACCTTGTTTTTCGACTAGGATAAGTCGTTTAGAGGTAAAGATGAAAGTATCTCTGATGAGCTTGAAACCTAATTCGATTTCTTCGCCTTCGATGAGTAGTTTGCCAAAATCTTTGACTAAATCCTCTTTATTTACTGTACCTGCGTTGCCTAAGATGGCAGAAAAAAGCCCCATAGTGATTGATATTTTAAAGTTTTTTACAATTTAATTTTTTTGTTACATAAGTCGATGCATAAATAATGTAATATTTTGAACAAATTAGTAGCATAATCGCTTTATTATTCAAATTGATAATTCCCCCTCTTACAATGAGAAGATTACTGACCATACTTTGTTTGCTATCTGCGATCAGTGCCATAGCACAAAAAAACAGCTATTATCCCTCTGCCAAGAAATGGGAACATAAGTCTCCTTCTTTTTTCGCAATTGATTCGAACAGAATTAAGGAGGCTATTGAGTTTGCTGTAGCGCATGAAACTACGCAGCCTCGAAATTTGTGGCTTTCGCAAGCGATGCAATTTGGGAAGGAGCCTTTTTCTGATCCGGTGGGGCCTATGGCTGAGCGAGGGCCTTCCTCGGGAATGATCATTTACAAGGGGTATATTATCGCTGAGTGGGGAAATACAACTGCGGTGGAGATGACCAATAGTGTGACTAAAAGTATGGTTTCATCGGTGGTTGGTTTAGCCTATGACCGAGGGTTGATTAGTTCGCTAGATGACAAAGTCTATAGCTATTTGCCGCCGGTAGAGGTGGCTATGCAGATGACTAACATAAATGAAAATCCAATTTCGAAAAAGTCTTTTATCTATCCGTTTGAAACGGAGCATAATCATAAGATTACTTGGGATCATTTATTGAGGCAGACAAGTGATTGGGAAGGGGTGCTGTGGGGAAAGCCGGATTGGGCTGATCGACCGTCTGATAAGCCGGCGGAATGGACAACTCGGAAGAGATTCGAACCAGGGACTGTATATAAGTATAATGATACACGGGTGAATGCGCTGGCATTAGCGGCGACTTTGGTATTTAGAAAAGCTTTGCCGGAAGTATTACGGGAAAATGTGATGAACCCGATCGGGGCTTCGAATACTTGGGCATGGACGGGGTATCAAAATGCCTGGATTGTGGTGGATGGGAAAATGGTGCAGTCCGTGAGTGGTGGAGGGCATTTTGGGGGTGGGCTATTTATGAATGCTATGGATATGGGTAGGTTTGGATTATTGACTTTGCGAAAAGGGAACTGGAATGGGAAGCAAATTTTATCCGAGGATTGGATTCGCAAAGCGACTACTCCCACGTCTGCGAACACGGGTTATGGCTTTATGAATTACTTTTTAAATACGGATCGCAAAATGTATCCGTCGGCTCCTGCTAGTGCATATGCGCATATTGGGAATGGGACGAATGCTATTTACGTGGATCAAGAAAACGATTTAGTGGCAGTTGTGAGGTGGATTGACGATAAATCGATGGATGGTTTTCTGAAATTAGTCTTAAGTGCCCTTCCTGCAGCCAAGTAAAAATGTTAAAAATAGCTCATAGTGCCATCTATGCACACCCTTTGCCGGAAGGACATCGATTTCCTATGTTGAAATATGAATTGATTCCAGGGCAGTTGATTTATGAGGGAAGTATTACGGAGAATCATCTTTTTGCGCCTAAAAAATGTTCCGCCACTGATATCCTACTTACTCATGAGGAGGATTATTTTCAGCGTCTCATGAAGCAGCAATTGACTGCATCGGAACAACGCGTCATAGGCTTTCCTCAGTCAGAGCAGTTAACGAATCGAGAACTGATTATCACCCAAGGGACAATCGATTGTTCCCTTTTTGCGTTAGAACATGGCTGTGCGATGAATGTGGCAGGTGGTACACACCATGCTTTTGCGGATAGAGGAGAGGGATTTTGTTTGTTGAATGATATGGCCGTTGCGGCAAATTATTTGTTGCATCGGGATTTGGCAAAAAAAATACTAATCATTGATCTCGATGTGCATCAGGGCAATGGCACAGCCAAACTGATGGAAAATGTCGATCAAGTCTTTACGTTTAGTGTGCATGGTAAAAACAATTATCCCTTTAGAAAAGAGAAATCAGATCTAGATATCGGTTTAGACGATGGAGCCACTGGTGCGGAATACCTGGACATGTTAGCCTTCGTTTTACCCGATTTAATAAATAAAATACAACCTGACTTTATCTTCTATTTAGCAGGGGTGGATGTACTGGCCACAGATAAATTGGGAAAATTTAAGTTAAGTATTGAAGACTGTAAACAGCGGGATAAATTCGTGCTTGATTTAGTACATAAACATCAAATACCTGTCACTATTGCGCTTGGAGGCGGATACTCTCCGGATATTAAAGATATTGTGGAGGCACATTGCAATACATTTAGGTTAGCGTTAGACTTATTTGACTAGTGAAATAAGGTCTAACTTATTTATTTTCAAAACATTACATTGCTTCTTGTGTTTAGTCTTTAAACTAAAATAATAGAAGAATGAAAATGAAATTTATTGCCGGAATTATCACCTTGTTTATCTCTGCCTTCTCGGTATCTGCTCAAACAACGGTTGTGGATATTGCTATCAGCTCTAAAGACCACACGACATTAGTAGCAGCAGTAAAAGCGGCTGATTTAGTGTCTGTATTACAAAGTGCAGGACCATTCACTGTTTTTGCTCCTACAAATGCTGCTTTTGCTAAGTTACCTGCTGGAACAGTGGAAACACTTTTAAAGCCAGAGAACAAAGCAACTTTAGCTAAGATTTTAACTTACCACGTAGTGGCAGGTAATTTAGATGCTGCAGCTGTTATCAAAGCAATCACTGCAGCAAAGGGTTCTCTAAGTGTAAAAACCGTAAGCGGTGGAACGTTAGTAGCTTCAATTGAGAATGGTAAAGTGGTATTAACAGACGAAAAAGGAGCTAAGGCTACTGTTGTTGCTGCTGATTTGAAAGCGGGTAATGGAGTTATTCACGTAATTGACTCAGTTGTATTGCCTAAGTAATACTTTCTATAAATGTTTTTTTTGCTAAAGGGCCCCCTAATTTTAGGTGGCCCTTTTTTTTGCTTTATTTTCTGGCAAGTGTTAATTAAAAATAAGTCGTTTTTCCTGGAATTGCTGCGGCATATAAGCCATTCGCATCAGGTTTTGAAGGCATATCGGCATCCCAAGCAAAGCGGGATGGGGCGATATTGATGCCGGAGTTGATTGCCTTATCCCATTCAATTACTTGACCTGAATAGGTGGCCATCCGGCCTAGAATAGAGGTCATAGTAGAATAAGCTCCATTTTCTGCATCCGCATATTTGTATTCCCCTGCGGCTACCGTTGCCCATAATTCGTCATGTTCTGTTTGATAGGGATTATTTTCCTTCGTCTTTTTGTCAAAAGCGTATTGCACATTTCCTTTGGAATCAAAGATTTTCGCCTCGTCAAAATGCACTTTCCCTTTTGTTCCTATCACAAGCTCATCCACTTTCGCCCAGGTACCTGGAATGTGTCGACATTGACTGTTTAATATTGTTCCATCCGCATACTCGAATTCAACGATATGGTGGTCAAAAATTTCACCATAATCTTTTCCTTTTCGAACTTCACGTCCACCGGTTCCTCTCGCGCGAACAGGGTAGCCATTTTTCACCCAGTTAATGACATCAATGTTATGAATATGTTGTTCTGTGATGTGATCCCCACAGATCCAGTTAAAGTAATACCAATTTCGTAATTGATAATCCATTTCGGTTTGGCCCTCTTTTCGTGGTTTTACCCAAACCCCATCATTATTCCACCAGCAGGAAGCTGAAACAACATCGCCGATCTGCCCATCTTGTATGCGCTTCATAAGCGCTCTGTAGGAATTTTGGTAATGACGTTGCAAACCTACCACGACATTTAATTTCTTTTGTTTTGCGATTTTTGCGGCATTCAAAACGCGTTGTATTCCGGCTGGGTCAGTTGCTACGGGTTTCTCCATGAAAATCTGCTTGCCTTGTGCAACTGCCTCTTCGAAGTGCATGGGGCGGAACCCTGGAGGAGTTGTTAGAATTACCACATCTGCTAATTCCATGGCCTTTTTATAGGCGTCAAATCCAGAGAATTTTCTTTCCTCCGGTACATTTACCTTTTTGCTGATAGGCACTGCTTTAGCGGAGGCGTCTTTATCTCGTGATTTCATCAAGTTAGCATAGCAATCATCTAAGCGATCGCGGAATACATCTGCCATAGCCACTAATTCGATGTTTTCTTTAGTGCTCAAGGCTTGTGCAATGGCACCCGTTCCGCGCCCACCACAGCCGATTAAGGCGACTTTGATGGTGTCATTTACTAAACTTTGGCCTGCAAATGCATTCGCTGCCCAGGGAGCTAAAATTATTCCACTCGCTGTTAATCCGGTTTGCTTCACAAAATCTCGTCTGGTATTTTTCATATTTTGAATGAGGTTTAGTTTAAATATTTTTCAAAGAAGGAGTTTATTTCTGCTGCAGAGGGCTGTTTCGCCGGTCGCATAATACGAAATCCCACAAAAGGAGCATCGGCATTCCACCAGATGCTTTTGGGAACTTGTGGATCTCTTCGATTCCATTTGGGATCCGCTGCCATCCGAGCCGTAGACCGAACCAGATTTGCCGGATCTTGGTAATTTCCACCTCGTACAACGGCATCCGCATATTTATCGATAAACACGGGGCTATCCTTTCGAACTGTGGGATCGGACTCAAAGTGATCCAAAACCCATTCTGATACGTTGCCCAGCATATCATGTAAGCCCCAAGCGTTCGGTTTTTTTTGACCCACTTGGTGGTATTTTTCGTTTGAATTGCCTTGAAACCAGGCATAATCGGCTAAATCCTTGGAAGGGATGTCAGCGCCAGCCTTGCAGGCATATTCCCATTCAATTTCTGTAGGGAGGCGATAGAAAAAACCGGTTTTTTTATACAACCACTTGCAATACATGATCGCCCCATATTGTTGCATGGAATTAGCGGGAAATCCACCCACTTTTCCCATGCCAAGCGTAAAATCGATGTAGGGAGGACTAGGCCTTGTCACAGCGTCAGGGCCCTCTTTAGGAGGCCTCGGTTCAGGGTCGCGCGACTCTTCGATGAACAATTGGTATTCATCATAGGTGACTTCCGTTTTACCCATCCAAAAAGTGGGAACCTGTGCTTTTTTTGTTTGGCCAAAAACAAAACTTCCGGATGGAATGGCCACCATGTCGAAGGAAACACGTGTTTGAGGAATTACTTGCTGGTAAGACTTTAAATCCTGCGCTAGAAGCGAGTATGAAAACAGAAGACTACTGAAGACGAGACGCCTCATGTGGAATTAGTTTATGGTTAAATAGGATTTTAGGTCTACCTGCTTGGTTTTCAAATACGAGCAAGCGAACATCTTTCAATTTTACTAATAATTCTTCAATTTCTTGCACGGTCATGATCGTTGCGGCGGTGGCTAGCCAATCTGCTAATGCCCCCTCTTTTGCAATGGCCGTCGCTGAGCGCGAGTGGGTTAAGGCCATTCCTGTTCTAGGATCAATTACATGCGAATAAGTGACGTCTCCTAAACGAATGGATTGATAGGTTTTTCCACTCGTCGCTACGGATACATTTTTTAATGCCAAAACCTCGGATAAAAGACCCTCAGAAACAGGCATCTCTACAGCCACTTGCCAGGGTAAATCAGTAGGCCCTTGACTAGTCATCGCTAGTTTTCCGCCCGCATCGACCAATGCAAAAGGGAAGCCCATCAGCTTTAAATTCTCTAGAACTCGCTGTGCGACAAAACCCTTGCCTATGGAGCCCAGATCGAGCTGGCAGGCCGAATCAGTTAATCGAATCTGAGTAGAATCACTAGAAAACGCTAAACACTGCCCTTGAATCTTTTTGGCAATTTCTGCTAAAGCGATCACATCCGGCATTTGCTGAAGTTTTCGGGCTTGACGCCAATACGCTACTTGACTGCCTACAAATATGTTTAAGGCGCCAGCTGTAAGTTTTTGGGCGCTTAAAGACTCTTTTAAAATAGCCTTTAATGGTTCGTGGATGGGGTAGAAGGAGCCTGTTCCAGCGAGTAGATTAACTTGGCTGAGTTCAGATTGTGTTTGATAATCACTAAGTTGACTTTCTAGCTTTGCAGCTAGTTGAAAAGCCTGTTTTACGGCTTTAGAAATTCCTGTCGAATCCTCACAGGAGATGGTGATGCGAAAAGGGGAGCCCATTCGCTGGGTTTCATAGGTGTATTTTTTATAAGCCGCGTTAACGTCGGTAATGAAAAAAAGAAGTAGTAAGCCTAGGCTATTTTTAAACATCAGTCTATTCTTTCGATAAATCTAGTAGCTCGATGTTTCGGAAGTCAATCTCTTGACCTTCGCTTTGGAGGGCAATGAATCCACTTTTCAGTAATTTGCCATCGATTTTAAGTGCGGGGTTGTAGCGATTAGCTACGCCGCCGCCTATTTGCGGTTGGGTATATTCTAACACTGTTTTTCCGTTGATCTTATGGGTAACAAGGGAGTCTCCGCGAACGATTAATTCTGCCGTAATCCAACGTTCGTTTTCGTAGGTTTCTGAGCTTGAATTAATGCAATGCCGGGGATCGATTTTGCCATTATATACCACGTCGGTGCCAGGTGAACACATATTTCCCGTAGGTCTTGGTTTGCCATCTGCTAAAACACCTAAGAATTGCATTTCGACTGAAATAGGCCAGTCTTGCTCTTTCGGCATGGTATGTGGGTCCTGGGAATGAAACATCACGCCGGAATTTCTCTCGGTATAAATAGGCGCATCTTTTCTCCAAAGCCCAGTAAAGCGGTATTGCAACCGAAGGATATAAGTAGAGAAAGGTTTGTTGAAATACAGGTGCCCGTAGCGTTCATTGAACTGATCGTATTGGTCGTAGCGCACTTTGATCATGCCATCCTCAGCTCGAAAGGTGTTTCCGTAATTATCGCCCACTTCATGATGGTGGATTTTAACGGTCCAATTTTTCAGATTTTTACCGTTAAAAAGTGGAATCCATTTTTCTTTTTTTGGTTTTGCATCCGTTAGAAATGCGAGGCTAAAAAGCGCGACAGTTAGGAATAGTTTCATCTAGAGGTATTTTTATATCACCCATTAAAGTAAGTGAAATACGGGTAAAAATGAAATTAAGTTGCTGAGTTTCTGAACTATTACCTAGGCTAGCTAGTTTAGGTGAAATACGTGCTAAACTTATTCCATCATGAAAGCATTTTACATCGTTGGGGGCATCGCCCTTGTATTCTTATTGGTGCAATCTTATAAACTAGTGAGCAGTAGTCTTACCACGGAGAGTCAAAAATACAGGCTCGTTCGCACGGAATCGCAATTTGAAATTCGCTTTTATCCATCAGCTACTTTTGCTAAGATTTATAGTAAGGGAACGGATTATAAGTCGGTCGCGAGCAGTGGTTTTAGGAAGCTAGCGGGCTATATTTTTGGAGGAAATGATCGAGGCCAAAGTATAGCCATGACTTCTCCTGTACGCATGGAAATGGGTTCACAAGGATCCACGATGAGTTTTGTGATGCCCGAGAAATACCAAGAATCAGATTTGCCAAAGCCCACAGATGCCGGGGTTCATATCGTGAAATCAAGCCCGCAATATGTGGCTGCCATTAGTTTCGGTGGCTATGCAGATGATGAAACGATTAGAGAAAAGCGGGATGTGTTATTAAAGTCACTGCAAGAGAAAGGCATTAAAGTAGTGGGAGAATATACTTTTCTAGGATATAATGCCCCTTATCAGTTTTGGAGTAGAAAAAATGAGGTGGTTATTCCTATTGAATGGAAGGAGTAAAATTTAATCTACCGCCCCCTAGTTCAGCGCCTTTTTTTGAATTTTTCGGATAGCTTGTTCAATCGACTTTTCGGGTTCGATGATGTTGTATATACCCCAAAAATCAGGGTCAGCTAAATTCGCCACTTTATCAGACATGATAACGTTAGTGGTCAATTCCTGTGTTTTTGGTATTTCTTTGAGGTCCTGTTTTTTCCAATCGGTCATAGCCATTTCGATGGAGGTGGTGTAGACTGTGTTGAATATGCGTTTGGCCCAATTCAATTTAAAGGTCAAATCCCCACGCGAATAGGCGAAAATCCATTTGTCATTTTCTTGTCGGTAATTAATTTGGTAGCTGACCTCTGTAGGATAAATGTCAAGACTATTCGGTTTTTTGCGCGTGAATAGAAGCCCTGCCTTAATTTTATCCTCCACATTGAGGGAGAAAGTAGCGCTTACGACTGCAAGACTTTTCGCATCGATGAATAATTTACCGTAGTAGAGCGGGTTTTCGTAGCTTGATTTTTGTTTGAAGGCTAAAACCAACACTTGTTTGTCATTTATTTGGGTGCTTTCCTCTAGATTAAAATCGTATATGTCCAAGGCATCATTTGAGAAAATGAAGCTGGGATATTTGATTAAATCGATATACAAGACGGAAAAAGGGCCTCCCTGTAATTTAAAATTTACCGTGTCAAGTTTAGTGTAATCCGTGTTTTTTCGACCCTTGAAAAGACTGATTTGGTCTGGCAAACCATTCATGAATGGCTGCTTTTGAATATTAAGTATGGATTCTGAAAGTGAAACGTAGGTACGTCGTTTGCGAATGGTTTCTCGATAAAACCCTGTCATTTGGAGTGGGTCATCTCCATAATTTTTTAAACGATTATTTAAAACCCCTAAAAATAGTGAATTCGCATCTGAAGTGTTTACAATCACTTCGTTGAGCATCGTATTGCTCGGTTCTAAATACACTACATTCTTGTCTGGCTTTAATTCTTTGATGGAAACTGTCTTGTTTTTATAGCCTAAAAAGGAAACAATGAGACTTGAATTCTGCTTTTCAGTAGGAATTTTAATGGAGAATTTCCCCTCACTATTACTGATGGTAGAGATGCTTGTTCCTGCAACCGTGATCGTCGCATAGATGAGTTCATTCTTTGTTTTACTATCTAGAATAGACCCTTTGAATTGATTGAATGAACTGGAATCCGGAATGGAGTAGCTGGAGGAATGGGCTTCTGATTGAATTTGAGCAATCAGGAGGAATAATAATCCCCAAAATGCTCGAAAATAGACGTGCAGGTTAGTTTTCATATCTAGGATTCCATTATTTTTCGTGAATATATCAAATAAAACAGCTTATTGATAGATTTTGTTTAAAAGTAGTAATTAAATAAAACCGCGCCAGCTAATAAAAAAACCACCTCAAACAAGGTGGTTTTTTGTAATGACATATTACCGAGCGGGTATATTATAATTTAGGCTCCCAACCCTTCTCGTATTCGCGGCCCCAAAGCTTCATTCCCTCCCTATCTAAAATATGGCCATCCGTCGGATTAACTGAGAATGATTTCCCGATCCGGTACGAAATGTTCGCATAGTGACACATCATTTGGCTGATGGCGCCTTCTTCGATAGGGGAGTTTAATTTAGTCTC
>JBEBDF010000066.1:0-11189 GCA_041157105.1 Bacteroidota bacterium
ATTCTTGAAAGTTCACGGCGTGGAGCAAGCAAATCTAATTAACAAAGCATTCGAATAATAGAATTATTATGGCTATAGAAATGAAAGTGCCCGCTGTGGGCGAGTCGATTACAGAAGTGACCGTTGCCACTTGGAACAAGAAGGAAGGTGATCACGTGAAATTAGACGAGGTTTTGTGCGAATTAGAATCGGACAAAGCGACCTTTGAATTGCCTGCAGAGGCAGAAGGTGTGTTACACATTGTGGCTAAAGAAGGCGATGTTCTTCCAATTGGTGCAATTATCTGTACGATTGAAGCAGGAGGTGTAACTGCGTCTGTTAAAGTAGCAGATGCTCCGGCAGCGGCCGCTATTTCAGCTCCCGCGCCAGCAGCTCCAGCACCTGCAGCAGCTCCAGGTCCTGTTTCGGTATTAGAAATCAAAGTTCCAGCCGTTGGGGAGTCGATCACGGAGGTGACTGTTTCTGTTTGGAATAAGAAAACCGGAGATAGCGTTTCTTTAGACGAAGTTCTTTGTGAATTAGAATCAGATAAAGCGACTTTCGAATTGCCAGCAGAAGCTGCGGGTGTTTTAGAAATCGTAGCTGAATCAGGAACGGTGGTTCCGATTGGTGGAATTTTAGCGAAAATCACCGTCGGTGGTGCGGTAGCAGCTTCGGCTCCTGCTGCAGCTTCAGCAGCACCGTCTGCTCCGGCAGCTCCTGCTTCATCCAGTGATGCATCTTATGCCGCAGGTCATCCATCTCCTGCAGCAGCAAAAATATTAGACGAAAAAGGTATCTCTGCTGCTTCAGTAGCCGGTTCAGGCGTAGGTGGTCGCATCACGAAAGAGGATGCGGTTTCAGCAGTTCAGCCAGCTTCAGTTCCGGCTCCCGCAGCTGCCTCTGCACCAGCCGTGGCACAAGGCGGAACACGTCGCGAAAAAATGAGCTCATTGCGTAAGACAGTGGCTCGTCGTTTAGTGGCTGTGAAGAATGAAACAGCGATGTTGACGACGTTTAACGAAGTGGACATGAAGCCTGTGATGGATCTTCGCGGTAAATACAAAGACAAATTCAAGGAGAAACACGGTGTAGGTTTAGGATTTATGTCCTTCTTCACGAAAGCCGTTTGTGTGGCTTTAAAAGAGTTCCCTTCAGTGAATGCAAAAATCGACGGAGATGAAATCGTTTTCCACGATTATTGTGATATTTCGATTGCCGTTTCTGCACCTAAAGGTTTAGTCGTTCCGGTGATTCGTTCTGCGGAGAACTTATCCTTAGCTGGAATCGAATCAGAGGTGGTTCGTTTAGCGGGTAAGGCGCGTGAGAACAAATTGAGCTTGGAAGAAATGAGCGGCGGTACCTTTACAATCACGAATGGTGGGGTATTTGGATCAATGCTTTCGACTCCGATTATCAACGCACCACAGGTTGCCATTCTAGGTATGCACAATATTGTAGAGCGCGCAGTGGTAGTGGATGGTCAAATCGTAGTTCGTCCGATTATGTACCTTGCTTTGTCGTACGATCACCGCATTATCGATGGTCGCGAGTCGGTGAGCTTCTTAGTTCGCTTAAAGCAATTACTAGAGGATCCAGCTCGTTTATTATTAGACATTTAATTAACAGAATAGGCCTTAGCGGGCCTATTCGATTTCAATCGCCTATATGCAAGAATTTGATGTAGTTGTTATTGGTTCAGGCCCTGGAGGATACGTTTCGGCGATCCGTGCGGCTCAGTTAGGTTTTAAAACCGCTATCGTGGAGAAATATGCCGTGATGGGTGGCACCTGTTTGAACGTAGGTTGTATACCTTCCAAAGCCCTTTTAGACTCTTCAGAGCATTACTATAATGCCGTACACAGTTTCTCTGAGCATGGAATTGATGTAGCGAAACCTAAAATCAATTTTACTCAAATGATCGCTCGCAAGACGGGTGTTGTTGAGAAAATGAACGGTGGAATCACGTTTTTGATGAAGAAGAACAAGATCACGACCTTTCACGGTTTGGGATCATTTGACTCAGCTAAAACAGTAAAGGTGACAAAAGAAGATGGTAGTTCTGAAGTTTTATCAGCAAAGAATATCATCATCGCTACTGGTTCTAAGCCTACGATTTTACCATTCATTCCAGTAGATAAGGATCGTATCATCACCTCTACAGAGGCGTTAAAAATGAAAGAAATTCCGAAGCATTTAATCGTAATCGGTGCCGGTGTAATCGGTGCGGAATTAGGATCGGTTTATGCTCGTTTAGGTTCCAAAGTATCTTTCGTCGAATTTGCAGATAGTATGATTCCGACGATGGATAAAGCGATGGGAAAAGAATTACAAAAGTCGATTGCTAAATTAGGCGCAGACTTTTACTTATCGCACAAAGTGACTTCAGCAGCTGTAAAAGGCAAAGAAGTGACGGTGAAAGCTCAAGATTCAGCTGGAAAAGAAGTCGAGATCAAAGGTGATTATTGCTTAGTTTGTATCGGTCGTCGTCCTTACACAGATGGATTAAACCTTGCTGCGGCTGGTTTGGCAGCTGATGAGCGTGGTCGCATCGCAGTCGATGAGCACACTTTACAGACATCTGTTTCTGGAATCTATGCCATCGGTGATGTAGTTCGTGGAGCGATGTTAGCGCATAAAGCAGAAGAGGAAGGCGTTTTTGTGGCAGAAGTGATTGCTGGCCAAAAACCTCACATCAATTATAACCTAATCCCAGGTGTCGTTTATACTTGGCCAGAAGTGGCTTCAGTAGGCAAGACTGAACAAGAATTAAAGACGGCAGGTATTGCTTATAAAGAGGGTTCATTTCCATTCAAAGCCTTAGGTCGCGCTGTAGCTTCGATGGATGTGGATGGTTTATGTAAAGTTTTAGCCGACGCTAACACAGATGAAATCCTAGGTGTTCACATCATTGGTGCTCGTGCGGCAGATATGATCGCAGAAGCAGTTGTTGCGATGGAATTCCGTGCTTCCGCTGAAGATGTGGCTCGTATGTCTCACGCTCACCCGACCTATACGGAGGCGATGAAAGAGGCTTGTTTAGCGGCAACGGCGAAGAGAGCGTTACATTCTTAGAGTATAGATTATAGAGTAGAGAGTATAGATATGGAATTAAAAAAGGGAGCAAATGCTCCCTTTTTTAATGATATAACTTTAGATTTAAAACCCTAATCCCCTCTCTACTCTATAATCTATACTCTTTACTCTACCTCCAGCTCCTCAAAATTTACTTTATTAGCCCGCACATAAAACCGCCACGAAAGCAAAGCCGACGAACAAACTAAACTAGCCGTTAAGCCCACCCATATGCCTACGGCGCCTACTTTTTGGTAAATACCAATATAGTAACAAAGTGGAATTCCGACAGCCCAATAGGAGATCACAGTGATCGCTGTAGGAATTTTATAATCTTGTAGCCCGCGTAATAATCCAAGTGATACGGCCTGGATGCCATCAAATAACTGAAAAATTGCCCCCCAAACCACCAGGGTGACTGCAATGGTAATGACAGGGATCTCTTGTGTATAACCACGAACTAGGTATTCACGACCGAAGAAAAAGACCAAAGCACAAGCCCCCATAAATAAAATAGAGAGTACTAGAGCAGCCTTTCCAGATTGAATAATCCCGGAACGATTTCGTTCACCAATGGCAGTTCCTACATTGATTCCGCCAGCGACTGCAATTCCTGTTGCCATCATATAGGTAATGGAAGCCATATTAATGGCGACGATGTGCGCTGCTTGAGCAGTCACAGAAATCCAGCCCATCATAACGACCGCCATTCCAAAAGTGGCGATTTCAAAGAAGCCTTGCATGCCGGAAGGAATACCGATACGGAGTATATTTTTTTCTAATACATTCTTCACCACATGCACATGGCCTTTACGCAGATAGGGTTTAAACTCCTCCCTTGTAAACACATAAATGGCTAATGTCCCCGCCATGAATATACGGGACAGTAAGGTGGAAATGCCTGATCCGAATAAACCTAAGGCAGGTAATCCCCATAAACCATTGATCAATAGATGGTTGCCGAATACATTTAAAGCCAAGGCTATAATGGTAATTGTCATTCCTACCTTTGTCCGTTGGAGCCCATCCATGAAGCTTTTCAAGGCAATAAACCAGAATATGGGTAAAACCGAAATAGAGATTAAACTTAAGAAGGGTAGGGTCAACGCTTTGTTGGCCGCTGTTTGCCCGAACAAATCGTAGTTCAAACTAACGATGTAAGTTATTAGGATGGTGATTATGCCTAAAAATGTGGCTACCCTTAGGTTAGCCCGTAACAGGTTACCGCATTCTGTTTTGTCTCCTTCAGCTACAGCTTTAGAAATCATAGGAGATACTATTTGTATACAGATAATGCCTATAATAGCGATGGTGAAAAATATGGATTGCGCCATTCCAGCCGCCCCCAGACTTTCGGCGGCACCAGTGGACATTTGACCTACTTGAATCGTGTCGGCTAGACCCATTAACATAACGCCCAATTCCCCTACCACGATGGGTAAGGCTAATTGGACGGTCTGTTTAATTTTAGAAAGAAGGGACATTAGATACGTACAATTTCTGCGCCGATGGCGTTAAGACGCGTATCAATGTTTTGGTAACCACGGTCGATTTGCTCAATGTTGTCGATGATTGATGTGCCATTCGCAGACATTGCAGCTATTAAAAGAGAAACACCCGCCCGAATATCAGGAGATGACATACGGATTCCTTTTAGAGTTTGCTTGCGATCGAAACCAACCACTGTTGCACGGTGTGGATCGCAAAGGATGATTTGAGCACCCATTTCGATCAAACGATCGACGAAGAATAGGCGTGATTCGAACATTTTTTGGTGGATTAAGACTGTTCCTTTGGCCTGAATCGCTGTCACTAAAATGATTGATAATAAATCCGGTGTGAAGCCTGGCCAAGGGTGGTCAGAAATCGTTAACATCGATCCATCGATGAAGTTTTCTAATTCGTAATGTTCCTGAGACGGGATGAAAATATCGTCTCCACGGAATTCCATTTTGATACCTAATTTCTTGAATACATCTGGAATGATGCCTAGTTCAGGAATTTGGCAGTTCTTAATCGTTATCTCCGATTGTGTCATCACTGCTAAACCGATGAATGAACCGATCTCGATCATGTCCGGAAGCATCGTGTGCTCCGTTCCGTGTAAAACGTCAACACCCTCGATGATCAACATGTTAGAACCGATACCGGAGATTTTTGCTCCCATGCGGTTTAACATCTTGCTTAATTGCTGTAAATAAGGCTCACAAGCGGCATTGTAGATGGTTGTTTTGCCTTTCGCTAAAACAGCGGCCATCAAAATATTTGCCGTTCCTGTCACTGATGCTTCGTCTAAAAGCATATAAGCACCTTGTAATTCTGAAGCATCTACTTCATAGATTCCGCCATCTTCAGGGCTATAGTTGAACTTCGCACCAAGTTTCATGAAACCAAAGAAGTGGGTATCCAATCTTCTACGGCCAATTTTATCTCCACCCGGTGAAGGAATACGTCCTTTTTTGAAGCGAGCCAAGGTAGGTCCTAAAAGCATTACTGAACCACGTAGAGCAGCTGCTTTTTTCTTGTAGGTTTCTGATTCTAAGTAATCAATATTAACTTGAGAGGCATCAAATTCAATGCTTGATTCGGATAAACGACGCATACTTACGCCCATATCGCCTAATAAATCAATTAGTTGATTGACGTCGCGAATGTTCGGGATATTGTGGATGGTCACAGGCTCTGCTGTTAAAACCACTGCACACAAAATCTGTAATGCTTCGTTCTTTGCTCCTTGAGGAGTAATTTCTCCTTTTAATCGGCGGCCACCGGTTACTTTAAATGATGCCATAAATGATTACTTATTTTTACGGAAATTGTTATTTCGGTTGTTGTTATTATTTCTGAAGTTGTTCTTTCGGTAATTATTGTTCCGGTTGTTATTGTTGCTATTCGGGTATTCCGGTGCGTTGTAGGCGTTTCTGGCATTATTTGCAACTTTTGCATGACCTAAACCCTCTTGAGATAGTTCGTCTACAATAGTAGCTAATAGGTTTTCTGACATCTCTTTGATGTTTTGCCAAATCACCGTATCATCCACTGATTCCTTATTCCAGGTGACATAGAACCCTTTCATTAAGCGAGCAATGTAGGCCACTAAAATCTTTTTGTCCTCAACTTTTTCTTCAGCAATCGCGCGTAGAATTAGTAATTCAACGTTGCGGCCGTAATGCTTAAAACGCAAATTATGTTGATTGTAAGCCACTTTACGTGGGGCTTTACCCAAAGATTCAGGCGAGGGAGGAGGGAAGGGCCCTATTACGTTTAATTCAAAATTTGACATGATATATAAATCATCCCAAAGCTTTTTCGAATAATCTTGGCTATTGTCTTTCATATTCGGGTGAATTTGTTTCATCACCTCGACCATCAAATAAGCATACTTTGTCCTTTGCTCTTCATCCGCAATGGTCAAAATGTAATTCACTAATTTTTGAACACTCGATCCGTATTCTTTCATATTTTGTTGCTTTTAAAGCATTAAATTCAATAAAATGCGCGGAACTGCGACAAGTAAAAAGACGATAATTGCCCATATCGCCATAACTAAAACAGCTCCTGCGGCGTAATCTTTAGCCTTCTTCGCTAACTCACTTTGTTGCGGTGAAACCATGTCCGTAATTCTTTCCAAAGAAGAATTTAACAATTCCGCTACCCAAACTCCAGCCACAGCTAATGAAATCCAAAGCCACTCTGAAGCCTCAAAACCTACACTCCAGCCCACATAAATCACGACCGCCGTGCTCACCAAATGAAAACGCGCATTGCGCTCATTTTTAATGAGTTCTACTAGTCCATTCATTGCGTGCTTTAAACCAAACATCTTAAAATTCTGCTGTTTTAGGAGTACGTGGGAAAGGAATTACATCACGGATATTGCTCATACCCGTCACAAATAACACTAAACGCTCAAATCCAAGCCCAAAACCAGCGTGTGGCGCTGAACCAAATTGACGCGTTTCTAAGTACCACCAGATCGATTCTTCCTCGATACCTACCTCTTTCGTGCGTTGCAATAGCTTCGCATAATCGTCCTCTCTTTGAGATCCACCTATGATTTCACCTATACCCGGGAATAAAACATCCATCGCGCGAACCGTTTTTCCGTCCTCATCTAGCTTCATGTAGAAGGCTTTGATGTCTTTCGGGTAGTTTGTTAAGATAACAGGTTTTTTGAAGTGCTTCTCCACTAAATAGCGCTCGTGCTCTGACTGAAGGTCGATTCCCCATTCTACTGGATATACGAATTTACCATTTTTATGTGCTTTAGAATTCAATAAAATGTCGATGGCTTCGGTATAAGTTAAGCGTTCGAATTCATTTTCTGTCACGAAACGTAACTTCTCAGACAAGGTCATTTCTGATTGTTCCTCTTTCTTTTTATTCTTTTCTTCTTCGATTAATCGCTTCTCTAAGAAGGCGATATCATCCGCACAGTTATCTAAGGCGTATTTTATACAGAATTTAGTGAAGTCCTCCGCTAAATTCATATTATCAACTAATTCATAAAATGCGACCTCTGGCTCGATCATCCAGAACTCAGCAAGGTGACGAGTTGTGTTCGAATTTTCTGCACGGAAAGTAGGGCCGAACGTATAGACTTTGGACAAAGCCATCGCCCCTAATTCTCCTTCTAACTGGCCTGAAACCGTCAAATTGGTCTCTTTTCCGAAGAAATCTTCTTTGTAATCGACCTTGCCTTCCTCTGTTAATGGAGGATTGATAGGGTCCAAAGTCGTTACTCGGAACATCTCTCCAGCCCCTTCCGCATCCGATCCCGTGATGATAGGCGTGTGCAAATAGAAGAAACCGTTGTTGTTAAAATAGGTATGAATCGCATAGGCCAATGCGTGGCGAATACGTAAAATCGCAGAGAACGTATTCGTACGTGGGCGTAAATGCGCAATCTCACGTAAGAACTCTAAAGAGTGCTTCTTAGGCTGTAAAGGGTATTTTTCCGGATCCGCAGTTCCATATACTTCGATGGAAACCACTTCTACCTCTACCGATTGTCCTTGACCTTGAGAGGCAATTAATTTACCCGTCACGGCGATGCAAGAACCAGTCGTCACTAATTTCAAGGTTTCTTCAGAAACAGTTCCCTCAGAAACTACGGCTTGGATATTATGAATGGTCGACCCATCATTGATGGCGATAAAAGCGACAGAGGAGGATACTCTTTTTGTACGCACCCAACCTTTCACGACGATGCTTTGCTGCGTGGGTGTTAAACCTAGTATTTCTTTGATTTGCATAAATGACTCGGGCATTTTAAAAGGAAAAGGCCTCAATAGAGGCAATAACCCTCAAAAATACGGATAAAAAACCGATTTATTTTATTTATTTGTAATTAAAAATCGGCTTATCTTTGGTGTAGATTATACAGACGATGCAGGGATTATCCTTAAAACAGAATCAACAACAGAACCTTTCTCCACAACAGATACAGTATATCAAGTTGTTGCAGATTCCGACGGCTGAATTAGCTGCCAGAATCGAGGAGGAATTAGAAGATAATCCGGCTCTGGAGGAAGGATTAGACCACTCTGCTGAAGATGTCCCACGCGAAACGATAGAGGACTTAGAGCGCGAGGAGATGGAAGTGGGGGATTACCTACAGGATGACTATGCCGGTTACAAGATGGCTGGTGATTCATATGATCCGAATGAGGAGACGCGCGAACGGCCTTTGGCTACCGAATCTAGCACTCAGGAGTATTTATTAAACCAAATCCGTTACGTCGTTCGCACCGAGCGCGAAGAGGTTTTAGCACAACAAATCATCGGTTCTTTAGAGGAGGACGGCTATTTACGCCGAAATATCGAAAGTATCGTGAACGATCTTGCCTTTACGCAGGGCTTTGAAACTGATTATGACGAAGTGGAGCAGGTTTTGTTTAAAGTGCAATCACTTGATCCAGCCGGGATTGCTGCCCGTTCGTTACAAGAATGTTTGTCATTGCAATTACATCGCAAGGAATCGGATACACCAGCTCATACATTAGCCATTCGCTTAATTGATGATTTTTTTGAGGAGTTTTCCAAAAAGCATTTTAGTGTTTTACTCACAAAATTAGCCATCACCGAAGAGGAGCTTAAAAAGGCGATGCAAGTCATCACCCATTTGAATCCCAAACCAGGTGGGGGAGACGATGCACCCATCGCCCCTTATTTGCAGCCTGATTTCATCATTACAAATCAAAACGGAAAGATTGAAATCAAGATCAACGGCAAAAATGCCCCAGAACTTCGCGTTTCCAAGGCCTTCCAAGAAATGCTCCAGACCTATGATAAAGGCGATAAGCAGCAAAAGGATATTAAGGAAGCCGTTACTTTTATCAAGCATAAATTAGATTCTGCTTCTTGGTTCATCTCTGCCATTCAGCAGCGCCAGGGTACTTTGATGAAGACGATGGAAAGTATTGTCGCCAAACAATTTGATTTTTTTAGCACCGGGGACGAAGCAGTTTTGAAACCAATGAAGATGAAGGAAATCGCGGCGATGATCGAAATGGATATTTCCACCGTTTCCAGAGTGGTTTCGGCGAAGTCAGTCCAAACTGATTTTGGCATTTATCCCCTAAAATACTTCTTCTCAGAAGGCATCACCCATGAATCCGGCGAAGACTTCTCCACTCGTGAAGTGAAAAATATCTTACGCGAAATCATTGAGCAAGAACCTAGCTCGGAACCCCATTCAGATGAGGATTTAGAGCAATTATTACTTGAACGCGGATTCGTCGTGAAACGAAGAACGGTGGCTAAATACCGCGATCAATTGGGTATTCCAGTGGCGAGGTTAAGGAAACATTTATAAATCAGTTTCTTGATTAGGATTTCATTTTTATTTACTTACCTTTGGAGTTAGTAACGTGATACGTCATTATGATCAAATCCTTCGGTTCTAAAGAAACATTGAAAATTTGGAATGGAGAGAGGTCTAAACGCTTACCATTTGAAATTCAGGAGATTGCGCGTAGGAAATTGCGTATGATTCAAGCATCTGAAACTATAAATGACTTAAGAATTCCTCCAGCAAATAGATTGGAAAAACTTACTGGTTCAGAATTTTATAGTATTCGGATTAATGATCAATGGCGTATTATTTTTAAATGGATGAATGGATCAGCGGAAGAGGTTGAAATTGTAGATTATCATTAAAATGGAAAATTTAAAAAATATACATCCGGGCGAGATTTTATTGGAGGAATTTCTTCTCCCAATGGGGATTTCAGCTTATCGGTTATCCAAGGAATTAAATATTCCTCAAACTCGCATATCTGAAATTCTAAAAGGACGTCGACGTGTTACGGCTGATACAGCCTTACGTTTATCTTTATTTTTCGGAAATTCGGTTAAATTTTGGTTGAGCCTCCAAGATGATTATGATATTGAGGAAGAATTGAGGTTGAAGAAAAATGAATTTGATTTAATTCGAAAATATGAATTTGCATAAGCTATGACTTTCAATTACCTAAAGCTCCACCGCAACGGCCCCATTTGGACACTAAAATTACACCGTCCAGAGGTATATAATGCCTTAAATGCGGGTTTAATTCACGAGATCAGAGAAGTGGCGGAAGCTGCCCAAATAGACGATGAAGTCCGTGTTTTAGTCATCACGGGCGAAGGGAAAGCCTTTTGTTCGGGTGCTGATTTGAAGTCAGGTGTAACAGACCCCAATCTAGGCAATGTGTTGAGATCAACATATAACCCCATGATTTCAGCTTTAAGAGGTTTAAATAAACCGGTTATAGGAGCGATTAATGGAGTTGCGGCGGGTGCTGGCTGCAGTTTGGCCTTAGCCTGTGACTATCTCATCGCGAAGGAGGACGCCTATTTTTCTGAATTATTTGTCCAAATTGGTTTAGCCATGGACGCTGGTTCCACCGCATTTCTAATGCAGTCTGTAGGTTATCACCGTGCATTTGATTTAGCGACAACAGGGCGTAAAGTAGGAGCGAAGGAGGCTAAAGAGATTGGTTTAGTGGCTGAGGTCGTATCAGATCAAGAATGGGAGGCCAAAGTACAGGAGACTGCCTTATCCTTTTCTAAGAAAGCCACTTTAGCCATCTCCCTAATGAAGCGTAGTTTGCAACGTGCTTATAATCAAGATTTAGCGGCGACATTAGCTT
>JBEBDF010000067.1:0-11076 GCA_041157105.1 Bacteroidota bacterium
CAGCTGCGAATCGCCGCGACTTCCTGCATCAAGCCGGAATGTTAGGCGGAATGGCTTTTTTACCCTCTTCCATTAAAGACGTAACGAAATCTTTTGCCCCGCAACAGCCGGAACGCATCATCGCGCCACGCCTTAAATTCGGTGTGGTAGGAATCAACCACGGACATATTTATTCGATGGCGAATTCGATTATTCGAGGCGGTGGGGAGTTTGTTTCGTATTACGCTAAAGAACCGGATTTAATCAAAGACTTCGCGAAACGTTATCCTCAAGCTAAGCTAGTAAAGAGCGAGGCGGAGGTATTGGAAGACCCTTCGATAAAATTAGTGCTTAGCTCCATTACACCTAACGAACGTGCTCCATTAGGTATCCGTGTGATGCAGCATGGAAAAGACTATATGGTTGATAAGCCGGGCATCATCAGTTTAGAACAATTAGCGGAGGTGCGCAAGGTCCAAAAAGAAACGAAAAAGATTTATTCCATCTCTTTCAGCGAGCGTTTTGAAAACAAGGCGACGGAGTTAGCCAGCCAATTGGTTGCGCAAGGAAGAATTGGAAAAGTAATGCAGACCTTGGGAACAGGGCCTCACCGCATGAGTGTGAATTCGCGTCCTAACTGGTTTTTTGACACGAAATATTATGGGGGAATTATCACGGATATTGCCTCCCACCAAGTGGATCAATTCTTGCATTTTACCGGTTCGACACAAGGAGAAGTAGTCGCTTCCCAAATCGCGAACCACCACCACCCACAATACCCGAAATTCCAGGATTTTGGCGATCTAATGCTTCGGAGTAATAAAGGCTCGGGTTACATTCGCGTGGACTGGTTTACCCCTGATGGCTTAAATACCTGGGGAGACGGCAGACTGACCATCCTAGGAACAGATGGCTATATGGAAGTTCGGAAAAACACCGACATTGCCTCTCCGCACGGTACAGGTAGCCATTTATATGTGGTGACGAACAAGGAGACCTTGTACATCGATTGCAAAGATGTGCATCTTCCTCATGGAGAATTACTGGTAAACGATGTCTTGAACAGGACGGAAACGGCGATGACACAAGCGCATTGTTTCTTAGCCACTGAATTAGCTTTAATTGCACAAAAAAATGCTACTAACATATCTATCAAAGCATGAAAAGGAGAAAATTTATCAATAACTTAGCACTAGGTGCAGTAGGTACGTTAGGGTTTCCTACGATCGTTCCAGCACACGTTTTAAGCGGCAAAGATGCACCAAGTAATAAAATCAACATCGGTCAAATCGGCTGTGGTCGCATCGCGCGTACGCACGATTTACCAGGTACTTGGAAGCATGAGAAGGCGAGAATTATGGCTGTCTGCGATTTAGATCGCCACCGTACGGAGGAGACCAAGCAATTAGTCGAAGAATTTTACACGAAGAAAACGGGGCAAGCGAATTACATCGATGTGAAGATGTACGATGATTACCGCGAAATGCTTTTGAATAAGGATATAGATGCGGTGATGATAAGCACGCCGGATTTTTGGCATGCGCAACCAGCGATGGAAGCGGCACTAGCCGGTAAAGATATTTACCTTCAAAAGCCCACCTCTTTGACGATTCACGAGGGTCGTCAGTTAGCGAACGTGATTAAAAAGACCGGTCGTATTCTTCAAGTAGGAACACAGCAACGCTCTACTTCACAATTTAGAATTGCGGCGGAATTAGTGCGCAATGGCCGTATCGGTAAATTACACACGGTAAAGATTGGTTTGCCTGGAGATCCATCGGGTCCGCCAGCGCCAGCGATGCCAGTGCCTAAAGGCTTTAATTTCGACATGTGGTTAGGTTCAACTCCAGAAATGGCTTACACGGAAATTGCCGTGCATCCACAAAAAGGCTATGACCGTCCAGGTTGGTTACGTATGGAGCAGTTTGGCGCCGGTATGATTACGGGTTGGGGTCAGCACCATTTTGATTCGGCTGCTTGGGGTATGGATACAGAATACACGGGTCCTATCTCAGTAGAGGCTGTAGCTGAGTTTCCCAAATCGGGATTATGGAATGTACACGGGGACTTCATGTCGAAAGCCGAATACGCAAACGGCATCACCATGTATACCTCTGGTGGCTACCAAAATGGAATCCGCTACGAAGGAACGGAAGGATGGATTTTTGTTTCTCGTGGGGATTATGCTGTTACTTCTTCTGATCCTACCTCTAAGGTGAGGGCGAAAGCATTAGATGCGTCTGATCCCAAGATATTGCAATCGGTTATCGGAGAAAATGAGCTTCACTTATACAATTCTCCAGATCAACATGGGAACTGGTTAGAATGCATCGAAACGCGTAAGGAGCCGATTTCTCCGATTGAAATAGGACATCGTGCTTGTACGGTTTGTTTGATCACCCACGTAGCGATGAAAATACCGCGCAAATTGCAATGGGATCCTAAAAAGGAACAATTTGTAAATGATGCGGAAGCAAATACGTGGTTACGTAGGGCACAACGTGCACCATACGGAACGGATCGGATTAAGTTTTAGATTTTTTCTACCTTTCGAACGTTCTTGTTGATGATGTCAGATTCTACGACGCCATCGCGCAAACGAATGATTCGGTGGGCATATTGGGCAATATCGTCTTCGTGGGTAACCATGACGATGGTATTGCCTTTTTTATGCAATTGATCGAAAAGGTCCATGATCTCGTACGAGGTTTTGGTGTCCAAATTACCTGTAGGCTCATCGGCTAATAGGATGGAAGGATCATTGACCAAGGCGCGGGCTACAGCTACACGCTGTCTTTGACCCCCTGAAAGTTCGTTCGGCTTGTGTAAGGCGCGGTTGTCCAGACCTACCCCTTTCAAGGTTTTCATGGCAATTTCTGTACGTTCTTTTTTGGAATAACCAGCATAGATTAGTGGCAAGGCTACATTTTCTAAAGCGGATTGGCGAGGGAGTAGGTTAAAGGTTTGGAACACAAAGCCGATTTCCTTGTTTCTAACGGCCGCAAGCTCGTTTTCAGACATCTCAGATACATCTTGTCCATTCAAGATATATTTACCCGTAGAAGGGGTATCTAAGCAGCCAACAATATTCATTAAGGTTGATTTACCAGAGCCTGACGGACCCATGAAAGCGACATATTCACCCTTGTTAACTGAGATGGTTACGTCTTTTAAGGCGTCGATCACTTCTTCGCCCATTACGTAGCGCTTAGAAATAGAGTAGGTCTCGATAATTTTCGTCATAGCAATCAAAATAATGAGTTCAAAAATACACCCATTCTAGGAAACAATTCTTCTTTTTCGACAAAAGATAGTGAACAAGGATGAAGTGAGCGTGGGAAGGATGAGAGGTTTTGGCATAAAAAAAGCCCGAACAAATCGTCCGGGCTTTTCTATATCTGCAAAGAATATTATAATCCTTTCGCTTTCTTAACTACTTCGTCAGCGATGTTTTGCGGAACGAATTCGTAGTGAGAGAACGTTAACGATGCAGTTGCACGTCCTGAAGACATCGTACGTAAATCTGTTACGTAACCGAATAATTCAGAAAGAGGCACATCTGCTTTCAAGATTACAGCACCTTGACGAGAGTCCATACCTTTCATGATACCACGACGACGGTTTAAGTCACCTGTGATAGGTCCAGTATATTCGTCAGGAGTAACAACGTCAACGGCCATGATAGGCTCCATTAACTTCGCACCAGCAGATTTCGCTGCTTCTTTGTAACCCATACGAGCTGCTAATTCAAAAGATAATGAATCTGAATCGACATCGTGGAAAGATCCGTGGAATAAACGAACTTTCATTGAATCCATTGGGTATCCAGCTAAAGCACCATTTTTCATTGCTTCTTCGAAACCTTTTTGGATCGCTGGGATGAATTCACGAGGAATCACACCACCCACTATATTGTTAACGAATTCTAAACCTGGTTTTTCGTCTTCTCTTGGTCCGATTTCAAATACGATATCAGCAAACTTACCACGACCACCTGATTGTTTCTTGTAAACCTCACGGTGTTCAGTTGTCTTAGTCAAAGACTCTTTGTAAGCTACTTGAGGAGCACCTTGGTTTACTTCTACTTTGAACTCACGACGCATACGGTCGATGATGATCTCTAAGTGAAGCTCACCCATACCCTTGATGATTGTTTGACCAGTCTCCTCATTAGACTCAACTTGTAGAGTTGGATCTTCTTCGATCAATTTAGTGATCGCTTTAGAGAAGTTATCTGCATCAGCCGTTTTCTTAGGCTCGATTGCATAACCGATAACTGGCTCTGGGAAGTCCATTGCTTCTAATACGATTGGGTGTTTCTCATCAGATAGTGTATCTCCTGTCTTGATGTCTTTGAAACCTACTACCGCACCGATATCACCAGCACCTAAACGCTCGATGGCATTTTGCTTGTTCGCGTGCATTTGGAAGATACGAGAGATACGCTCCTTATTTCCTGAACGGTTGTTCAATACATAAGAACCTGAATCTAATCCACCTGAATAGGCACGGATGAAACATAAACGACCTACATAAGGATCCGTTGCAATTTTAAAGGCCAAAGCCGCGAAAGGCTCGGACTCACTTGGCTTACGCAAGATTTCAGCACCTGTATCTGGGTGAGTTCCGCGAACACCTTCTTTATCCATTGGAGATGGTAAGATAGCCATTACGTAATCCAACATTGTTTGAACACCTTTGTTTTTGAAAGATGAACCACAAAGCATTGGAACGATTTTCATAGAGATCGTAGCTGCACGTAAAGCCGCTAAGATTTCATCTTCTGAGATAGACGCTGGATCTTCGAAGTATTTCTCCATCAAAGACTCATCAAACTCAGCTACTGCTTCTAATAATTTCTCGCGGTATTCAGTTGCCTCTTCTAACATATCATCTGGGATAGGTACCTCAGTGAATGTCATTCCTTTATCTGCCTCGTTCCATTTGATACCACGGAAGTTAACTAAGTCAACTACACCTTCGAAACCTTCTTCAGCTCCGATAGGCAATTGCAATGGCACTGCGTAGCTACCTAACATTTCTTTCACTTGCTTACACACGTTTAAGAAATCAGCACCTGAACGGTCCATTTTGTTAACGAAACCTATACGTGCTACGTTGTAGTTATTTGCTAAACGCCAGTTAGTCTCTGATTGAGGCTCCACACCATCTACTGCAGAGAATAAAAATACTAGACCATCTAATACACGTAAAGAACGGTTTACCTCTACTGTAAAGTCAACGTGACCTGGAGTATCGATAATGTTGATGTGGTAATCTTGATCGCGGTATTTCCAACCTACTGTTGTTGCAGCAGAAGTGATCGTGATACCACGCTCTTGCTCTTGCTCCATCCAGTCCATTGTTGCCGCACCATCGTGTACCTCACCAATTTTGTGGGAAACCCCTGCATAATACAGGATACGTTCCGTAGTGGTGGTTTTACCCGCATCAATGTGCGCAGCAATACCGATGTTTCTAGTAAATTTTAAATCGCGTGCCATTTTAAAAGGTTAATTATGAAATGATTTTTTTAATCCGTTTGCTAATTACCAAGTACTTGGACAACATTCTCGTTCAAGTACTTGTTTAGGGGTGCAAAATTACTGAAACTTAGTTAAATACAAAAGTTTTTTCGAAATGATTAATACCTTTTTACAATTACTTTATCCCAAATGTTGTTTTGCCTGCGATCAAGTCCTAATTCGGTCTGAAAATTGGATCTGTACTCGTTGTCGATTCGAACTACCCAGCCCCGGATTATTCCTAGAACAGCCTAACTGGATATCTCATAAGCTAGATGGTTTGATCGAATATGATCGAGTGCATGCCTATTTCTTGTTTTCAGAAGGAGGGAAGGTACAACATATCTTACATCAAATTAAATACAAAGGTCAAGAGAAATTAGGGGAGTACTTGGGCGTCTGCATAGGTAAGTCGTTTACGCTAAAAGATTATGATGTAATTATCCCCATGCCTTTGCACCCATCTCGTCTAAAAGAGCGAGGCTATAATCAGGCGGCTTGTATTGCGAAAGGGATGGCAAGCGAGTCTGGTATTCCGTTTTCTGAAACACATTTATGGCGAACTAAACAAGGGGTTTCATTGATTGGGTTGAATCGAGCAGAGCGTTACGCTAGCTTAGAGGAGGTTTTTGAGATCAAGCGTCCAGAGGAGTTAGATGGGAAGCGAATATTACTAGTTGATGATACGCTGACGACGGGCGCGACTTTTTTAGCGGCAGGGGCAAAAATAAAAGCAGCCAGCACGGGGGAATTGTCTTTCCTGGCGCTGGCTGCATTAAAGTAATTAGCTTATTTTTTCTTTGCGCCCGTAGCAATCATGGCACAACGGAACCCGATGGTCGAAGTAGCTGAATCTTCATCTAAGAAACGACGCGTTCCTGGTGCTAGCCAAAATGGTAAATCCGCCCATGAACCCCCTTTGTAAACTCGAATTTTATTATCAATCAAAGACTGATTATTTTTCTTATCATAATTTTTAGCCTTATCTAGATCGTCATTTAAACGAACTGGATTTAAATCATTAAAGTCCTGATATGATAACGGGCGATAAAGGTCAGCAACCCACTCGTTTACATTTCCTGCCATTTGGTAAAGGCCAAAATCGTTAGGTGAATAGCTGTAAATTTCTGCTGTGATAATTGCCCCATCATTGTTTCTTCCAGCTAAGCCTACATAATCACCTCGTCCTCTTTTGAAATTAGCCATCATCATACCTCTATTTTTTCCTAGTGGCTGACGCATAGAAGGGCCATCCCATGGATAAATACGCTGATTACTCTGATTTTCATCCTCTTGTTGTGTTCCAATCATTGCTTTCGCAGCATATTCCCATTCCGCCTCAGTAGGTAAACGGAAAGGAGGAAGAAGTCTGCCAGATGCCACATTTAGGCCCTTTTTACGTTTTTCTGCTTTTTTGCCTTTGTCATCTTTTTGGATATTGTTGATGGAATTATTTACAGCTGTAGTTCTCCATTTGCAGAAGTCATTAGCTTGTTTCCAAGACACGCCCACTACAGGATATAATCTAAATCCAGGATGTCTAAGGTATTGTTCTACATAAGGATCATTAAAGGCTAGCTGATTTAACCAGACAGTGGTGTCTGGCAAGGCAGCCTCGTAGAATTCTTGAGTGGAATCTTTTTGAACAGCATTTAAATATTCCAAATAGTGAATATTTGCCATCTCAGTTTCGTCAATATAAAAGGACTGAATAGTGACTGTACGTTGGTAATTATCGTGTTTCCCTAAGACATCCTCGTCAGTCGCTCCCATGGTAAATCGCCCACCTTCAATAAAGACAAGATTAGGGCCTACCATGTCACCAACAAACTTAGAATTCGTTTGAAATCCGCCTTTCTTGTTGTAATCTACCCCTGAAATACTAGAAGTTTTTCCAGGAGATAAGCTATTAGGCTTCTCGTTTTTCTTTAATTTGTTACAAGAGCTTAAAGCTCCGATAGCAAGAGAAATGAAAAGTATTAGTCTAAATTGAGTACGCATTTATATTCCTTTTACAATAGAATTAATTAGCAAAGGTATTAATTACCCTAAAATATCCACTAAAATAGTATTTAATTCTTTAATACTACTCACCTTATCGATTTGCAAGATCATTTTCCCCGCTTTTTCTCTTAACTGACAAAGACCCTTTTTGTTATTCACGAATGAAATCACTTTAATCACTAGGCTTTGATCAAGTGGTCGAGCAGACTCTGATGAAACGAAATGAAACTTCAGATTATTGTTTTTCAACAGGATTTTTTCAATTCCCAAAACCTGAGCCTTCCAACGGCACTTCACTAATTCAATCATATCGTTCACCTCTTGAGGTAAATCGCCAAAACGGTCTTTGATTTCTTTAATAAAGGTGGCTAGAGTTTCTTCGTCTTCGATTTCATCCAAACGCGTGTAGAGGGCTAGTCGTTCAGATATGCTCGTCACATATTCCTCAGGAATCAACACGCGCAAATCGGTTTCGATGGTGCAATCCACTTTCAGGCTTTCTGCTACCTGTTCTAAATCGACTTCGAAAAGTTTTCTAAACTCATTTTCCTTCAATTCCTGAACAGCCTCATCGAGTATTTTATGGTACATATCGTATCCCAAATCATTGATAAAGCCGCTTTGTTCCGCACCTAACAGGTTTCCAGCACCCCGAATATCCAAATCCCGCATCGCAACTTTGATTCCGTCACCTAAATCGGAGAACTCCTCTAACGCACTCAAACGCTTGCGCGCATCGCTTGTTAAATTCGCTAAAGATGGCGTGGCTAAATAGCAATAGGCCTTTTTGTTCGATCGACCTACGCGACCGCGCATTTGGTGTAAGTCTGAAAGTCCAAAATTATTCGCATTCAAAATGAAGATCGTATTCGCGTTCGGGATATCGAGTCCAGATTCGATGATGTTAGTCGCCACGAGTACATCATAATGACCCTCGATGAAGCCCATCATGATTTTTTCGAGTTGGTCGCCTTCCATTTGGCCATGAGCAACGGCGATTTTAGCATCTGGGACAAGGCGTAAAATTCGATTCGCAATACTTTCTAGTTCCCCTATTCGGTTGTAGACGACAAAAACTTGTCCTCCGCGACTGATTTCTTCTCGTACTCCGTCTCGCAAGACTTCATCTGATAAGACAATTAATTTGGTTTCAACCGGTTGGCGGTTTGGTGGTGGTGTCGCAATAATACTTAAATCGCGGGCCCCCATCAAAGAGAAATGGAGTGTTCTCGGAATAGGCGTCGCCGTTAAGGTCAACACATCCACATCCACGCGCATCTCTTTCAGACGGTCCTTTACTTTTACGCCGAATTTTTGTTCTTCGTCGATGATCATCAATCCCAAACTCTTGAATTGCACATCCTTATTTACTAATCGGTGTGTCCCGATCAAAATATCGGTTTGTCCGCTAGCCACGCGGGCTAGGGTTTCGTTGATTTGTTTGGTCGATTTGAAGCGGTTGATGTATTCCACTTTGCAAGGGAATGCCGCTAGGCGATCGTGAAAAGTCCGGTAATGCTGCATCGCTAATACGGTCGTGGGCACAAGGACAGCGACTTGTTTCGAATCCGCCACAGCCTTGAAGGCAGCACGAATCGCGATTTCCGTCTTCCCAAAACCTACATCCCCACACACCAATCGATCCATTGGGTGCGGTTTCTCCATATCGGCTTTTACGTCGATCGTCGCTTTCGCCTGATCTGGTGTGTCTTCATACAGGAAGGACGATTCAAGTTCTGCTTGTAAATAGGTGTCAGGCGAGAAAGAAAAACCGGGGGCATTCTTACGCTTGGCGTAAAGTGAAATGAGCTCTTTTGCGATATCCTTTACCTGCTTTTTGACACGTGATTTCTTGTTGTCCCAGTCAGGGGAGCCTAGTTTCGACATCGAAGGAGGGGCTCCTTCCTTGCCAGAGTATTTGGAAATCTTATGTAAAGAATGAATTGAAACCGATAAGACATCGTCATCGCGGTAAATCAATCGAATAACCTCTTGCTCTCCATTGGCGGTCTCGACTAGATTTAAGCCGGCAAAACGGCCAATCCCATAATCGATGTGCGTGACAAAATCACCTACTTGCAAAGACCTAAGTTCCTTTAACGTTAAGGCCTTGTTCTTCGAGAATTTGTTCTTTTCCTTGTAGCGGTGGTAGCGATCAAACAGTTGGTGATCTGGATAAAAGGCCACTTTCGTTTGTTCGTCCACAAAACCCTCGCGCAGAGAGATCTGCAAAGGTTTGAACTGAATACTCGTATTAATTTCGTTAAAAATCACCTCGAGGCGTTCTAATTGACGCGGGGATTCGGAACTGATGATGTTGTGAAAACCGTGTGTTTGATTATCTAATAGGGTAGTCGCTAGTCGTTCGAAATCTTTCTGAAATGCACCCGGGTTCTTTGAAGGAAATACGATGGTTTCCGAATTTTTCAGGTGAGATCTTTTGCCAAACTCCACACAGGCAAATCCCTGCAGTAATTTTTTAATCGTCTTAGCCGTTTCCCAGCGTTCTTCGGGTTTATTTAACAGATTGATGTCAGAGGAGGAATTGACCTGGTATACCATGGTCCCTTTTTCGAAATTCTCTGTCAGCACATCGCTCAAGATACTCAGATCTTTGATCCAGATCTTGGTATTTTCAGGCAAGAAGGTAAAGAAAGATTCCCGTGTTTCTTGAATCAGTTTTGTTTGCACATCGGGAATGAGGTGCATCGCTGAAACGGATTGAATGGAAAGCTGGGTTTCCGGGTGGAAGGTTCGAATGCTATCGACCTCGTCGCCGAAGAAATCGAGTCGATACGGGTATTCCGCGGCATACGAAAAAACGTCTAAAATTCCTCCACGTACCGAATACTGGCCTGCTTCGTAAACGAAATCTGTTCGTTCGAAATCATATTCGTTGAGTGTTTCTGCTACGAAATTGCGATCTATTTTATCCCCTGTTCGAATGGAAAGGGTGTTTTTCACTAAAGACTTTCGGTTAATCACCTTCTCGGTCATCGCTGCAGGGTAGGTGACGATGGCGAGGCTTTGGCCAGTGTAATTACTTAACATGTTGAGCACTTCTGCTCGCAATAACACATTCGCGTTGTCCACTTCTTCCCATTCATAGGGTTTCTTATGGGACATCGGGAATAGGATCACAGAAGTATCACCTACGAGTGCTTGAAGATCGTTGTAAATGTATTGTGCTTCCTCTTTTTCCTCGCAAATAATCAGAAAGGGCTGTTGCTCCTTTAAAAGGGCAGACATTAAAACGGTGTCTAGGGAGCCGCAGAGGCCTTTTAGGTGGAGGGATTCGCCCGGCTTGGACGTAGTTATTTTGTCAGAAATGCTTTGGACAATTCCGTCGCTTTGGTAGATACTTAGAAATTCTTTGACGATCATACGTGCAAAAATTCCCTACAAAAATTTACGTAGGGCTTGCAAAGGTAGGAAATTTTGTATCTTTGTGCATCTACAAAAAGGGGTGCCTCTAAAAAAGGCTGAGATTATACCCATTGAACCTGATGCGGGTAGTGCCGTCGAAGGGATTTTGTCGAGTTTTTAGCGCTGAAAACTCAAAAAAATC
>JBEBDF010000068.1:0-10510 GCA_041157105.1 Bacteroidota bacterium
CAATAATAGTAGGTAAACCATTTATCAGAATCTGCGACCAAAACGATATCGCCGCATCGTTCGTGGGCGATTTGGTACTCATCTAATTCTTTTCCGCTAAGCACTTTCGCGATGCCAGGCACTTTTTGGAATAGCGCCTTAATCTCTTTTACGTTCTTACAATAGATATGAGCGATTTGGTGATCAGAAACTGCAAAGGCCTCACTTGCACCTGGATCTAGTAATTCTAATCCTTGTTCCTCTCTTATCGCTATCTTTCCAGCCTCTCGCAAAATACGATTCAAGTGAATAGACGTATTTACGTCATTTATACCGTATTCTGAAAGCAGAATAATCTCCGCATTTTTCGATTCAAAATGGGTGATCAATTGCTTCAGAACTTGATCGATTTCTTTCAATTCTTTTGCAATCGCCGGCAAATCCACTCCGAATTTCTGAAGACAATAATCTAAATGCGGCAAATATATCAAGTTTAATGTGGGATCGTATTTCTCATCTACATAAATGGAGGCATCTGCTATCCATTGGGTAGATTTGATATTCGCGTTAGGTCCCCAAAAGTTAAATAATGGGAATGTGCCTAATTTAGCTTGTAATTCGTCTCTTAAATCGGCTGGATGCGAGTAGCAATCAGGAGCCTTTACACCGTCTGAATGGTATTGGGGGCGAGGTGTAACTGAATAATCCGCACTAGAGTACATGTTGTACCACCAAAACATTTTGGCACAGGTAAAATTCGGATCTTTTTTCTTTGCAGCTTCCCAGATTTTTTCAGCACCTACTAAGGGATTAGATTGCTTCCAAAACTTCACTTCCGAATCCGTTTTATCATACCAACCATTTCCCACGATGCCGTGTTCGGATGGATTTTTTCCTGTTACATACACACTTTGGGAAGTCGTCGTAACGGCAGGGAAGGGAGGTTTTATTTTTTGAAACTGCTTTTTCTGGATATATGCATATAAAAAGGGCGTGTATTCAGCCGAAATTACACTTTCGCTGAGTCCTACCACATCGATAACAGCGGTTTTTTTCATGAGCCTAACAGTTCTTGAATCGTTTTGATTTCGCGGCTAATGGAATCTGCGATGGGTACTTGAAAAGCCGCAGGTAATACTCCCCAGGTATAGGTCTCTATCTCCATATGCTTAGTAAATGGATTTGATTTCTGGATCGACAATGTCTCTCTAATCTCTTTTTGGGTCGAGCCCAATAAACCGTAGTTTTCTAAAAACAAGGGTACATGGAAATGTACTCGCCATTCGTCGTAGGTCTCCGGTTGATAGGCGTCGAAAGCCTCATCTAAGTCTTTGAACTCTTCGTAGGTGCCTTTTTTGCGCAAGGCTTTGACCTGATGCAAATAAACGGGTTCTCGGTATTTCTTTAATTCTTCTATTTTCGCCTCTTCCTGATCTCGAAGATCAATTCGCAATGCAGAACTAATTTGAATCTTGCCTACCGGAATGTTTTTTAACTTTAATTCTGCTAAACTAGCCTCAGGGTCATCAAAACTCACCCCATAGTGACAGATGTCAAAGCATAATTGTACATGCTTGCGGATGAGTGACGCATCTCCTGAAGGCAATAATATTTCCTCATACCAATGAACAAAATCGGTATGGTTACTTAGTAAGCCATCCGGTTCTGGTTCGATATCGATGTGAATTACCTTACCCGTTTTTTTTGCGATTTGGTCTAAAACCTCTACTACCTCTAGCAAATGCTGAGTTGACTTCAGCATCGCATTCTCCCGTTCTTTCTCCGATGCAAACCAATAGCGATAGGAGAGTGGGGAAGTGGAAATACCACCCTCGTTCTCCTCTAAAAGTTGGGCTAAAATATGGGCTAAACGTATCGTATAATCCCTGCGCTCCGTCGTAGTCCAATCGGGTGCGTGTACTTGGTCTTTAACGATTGTATTGTGAAAACCGCCGTATGGGAATCCATTGAGCGTAAAAACGTATAAATTTTGTTCCTTCAGCCAGGTCTTTAACTCGCTAATGCGAGCTGAATCTTGCAAATCGATACTTGCTTGATTTGCAAATCGCAGACCTAAACCCATCTTCTCATCAGGTGAAACCTGAGCTTTTACTGCAGGAACATGCGCCTGTAATTGCGCAAAGTGCTCCTTCCAAATCTCCCCCGTATGGATATTACTACAATAACTCAGATGTCCGTAGGGCGTTTTCATAATTAAGCGATTTGGGCTAAATAATCGACTGATTTTTTGATCGTATCGAAATCCATTTCATGCACTTCGACTCCCTTGCCTAGTTTTTCGAGTAAGGTGATGGTTAATCGACCACCTAGATGCTCTCTAAACTCGTTCAGTCCGTTCATTAAGTTTACTTTATCGTTTTCTGTCAAAGCCGGGTGGAAAATAGCAAAACCTAATTTTTGTAATAAATCCAAAATGCGGTTTACCTCCTCCTTCGTTAAATAACCCATCAGGTGTGAATAAACGCTATCCAAGGCAATGCCAATCGCCACCGCTTCGCCGTGACGGATTTTGAAATCACTTAAGTATTCTAATTTATGTGCCGCCCAATGCCCAAAGTCCAAGGGTCTTGCCGAACCTTGCTCAAAAGGATCACCACTTGCGATGTGCTGCATGTGCAGCGATGCACAACGGTAAATTTGATCTATCATTACTGACTTATCGCGATGATTCATCGCGTCGGCATTTTCTTCTAGCCAGCTAAAGAAGTTAATATCCTTGATGAGGGACACTTTCACCGCTTCCGCAATCCCAGAACGCCAATCGCGCTCTTCTAAGCTTTCAAGGAAAGTGTAATCATTGAATACAGCCACTGGAGGAGCAAAAGTCCCAAGAAAGTTCTTTTTGCCTAAATAGTTCACGCTATTTTTAACTCCTACACCTGAATCGTTTTGAGACAAAACCGTGGTCGGAATACGGATAAATTTAACGCCTCTGTGGGAAATCGCTGCTGCATATCCGGCCATGTCTAAGAAGGCACCACCACCGATGCACGCCACAAAAGAATGACGATCAATGCCGTGCTCATCTAAGGCCCGAATCACTTCTTCGTAAAATCGAGGGTCATTTTTACAAGCTTCTCCTCCGGGTAATACTAAGATTTCATGGGCTAAATCAGCTGGTGAGTGTGTTTGGAAATAAGCTACAATTTCAGCCGTTAACCTAGGTTGAATATCGGATACCCCTTTATCTATAACGAAAAGTATTTTCTTGCGAAAAGAAGGGTTGCCGTAGTTTTGTATGAAATCCGCAAAAATGCGATTTTTTGCCGCAAACAGACGCTCTGTGAAGAATACTTCGTAGGAATACGGTACTTGAAAATGTTGTTTTAAGGATTGCATAGGTTTACGTAACGGCGAATTTCTTAGCTAAACCCAAAGATACGGGTAATAAGGCTAAAACAAAGAGGGCTATGATCCATTGTCCGCTCGATGCTACCCAAGCTGCATTCATCAATATAAGGGTCAAAACCCCCGTTTTTACTGTTAATCCGATGTTTTTGCCGGTTGGTTCTACGATCGCTATGCGTAATTTTCTAAAAATCAGGATAAAGTGGGCTAGTACAAAAACGAGCGCAAATTCAATTTTCACTGCAAAATAAAGCTGCGAGGCATGGACAAGTAAAAACAAGAATCCAGCAAAATAGAGAGTAGTTGCCTTGCCACCATGTACTTCACCGCGACTCACTAGGGTAATCGCCGCAATGTAAATCAGTGGAATAAGGATAACGGAAAAATGCTCTAACACACCTAATTCATACACACTCATCCCTAATAGCAAATTATAGGCACGGCATAAACCCATGTTAACAGGGCCAAATATCCGCATGTGCTTCCCCTTCCAATCGTAAAATAACGCTAAAAGGGTAATCAAAATGGCTATAATCCCACTCAATCGGCTTTGCCAGAACGCGAGGAAAATGCCAAGCGCTAACAAAAGTATTCCACCGAAAATAGCTTCAGAGCGTTTAATTCGCCCGCTCGGCAAGGCTCTCTCAGGTCTTTCCGTTGCATCTAATTCGTGATCAAAAATATCATTGAATACCACACCACCGGCATAGAGGCACATGCTGGAAAGTCCTAAAAATAGGGCAGGGTAGAACTGGTAATCTAAACGACCAAAAGTAAAGCCCACGATCGCTAAACCCGCCATAATATCGGACAAGGCAGTCACGACATTAGCGGGCCGAGTTAATTCAGCAAAGGCTCTTAATTTACTCATTAGCGGATGAAGATGGAGTTTTTGTCAACTCGAGGAGCTTGGCCACCTCGTAAAACGGTATTACCATTGAACTTCAAAGATTGATCTATTTCTAAACCATGAATGAAATCGGCTTCGTTGATCTGTCCGCTTTGGGCGAAGGAATCCAAGGCGTTTTGGTAAGTCACCTTCTGAATATCTGCTTCTGAAATTCCCTTAATTTTCATCAAGGCAGCTGTTTTAGGAATCGCTAAGGGATCTGAAATTCCCCAATCAGCTGCGGAATTCACCATAATTCGCTCCGAACCGTATTGCTTTACGATCTCCACCATTCGCTCATTCCCCATCTTTGTAAAAGGATAAATGGTAAAAGCGGCATAGAAACCTTGGTCTAAAACAGACTTCACCGTCTCCTCATTATTGTGATCAATCACCACCATATGAGGCGCTAAGCCATGTTCTAAAGCGATAGCCATGCTGCGTTCCGTTCCCTTTTTCTTATCTCTATGCGGTGTATGAACTTGCACCGGTAAATTCATCTCTTTCGCTAATTCAAGTTGTGCCCGGTAGTATTTTTCTTCCGCCGCTGTTTGGTCATCAAAACCAATTTCACCAACACCCACCACTCCTTCTTTTTGTAGGAATAGGGGTAAAATGTCCATCACTTCCTCTGCTAATGCTTCATTATTAGCCTCTCTCGAGTTCAAGCCGATGGTACAATAATGCTTTATGCCAAACTGAGACGATCTAAAACGTTCCCATCCCACTAAACTTGCAAAATAATCCTTAAAGGAAGCTAAACCCGTACGTGGTTGGCCTAGCCAAAAAGCCGGTTCAATGATGGCTACCACACCCGCATCGGCCAAAGCTTGGTAATCATCCGTGGTACGCGAGGTCATGTGCACGTGTGGATCGAAAAATTTCATCCCTTGGGTATAGGCTGCAAAGCCGCCCTCCACTTCCTGAGCTGTCTGTTTTTCCTCTGTTAATCCTTCGAAATGCGATGGATTTAATGGATGTTCGTTTGGGTTTTGGCACATATTAATAGGCTGTTTCTTCTTTTTCTAACACCTTCCAGGCTTCTAGAGGGCTATTGTTGAGGACTAACTGGGCTGCTTTTTGATCGTTTTTATCCTGGCTTGCAGCCAGTCTTTCTAGGTCTTGTTTTTTTGTCTTTGTATCGAATTCTCGGATTAATCGCCAAACCTGTGAAGGAACGCGCCTTCCTGCTGACCATCTTTCATGAGCAAAATCTGCTAAGGTATCTGCTAGAGCTTGATTAGCCCGCTCATCCAATCCTTCGATTCGGTGAATAGGCTTGTCATTAAAGATACATTTTAAGACTAATTGATTCCAGGCTAATTCGCTGAAATAGGTTTTGGGATACGGATTACCAAAAGCAATCGCATCAAATACCGGTCCCATATTCGACCTTACGGCATCCGTGGCACGATGTAACCACATTTCTGGTTTACTTAGCGCAGGAAGTGCACGATAAAGAGCGACTAATTCATTCATCTCAGCTGTGTCGAATAGCGTCTCTATGCGAGATTTACCCTCTTCTTTTTCTGCCAAAAGAATTAAAAAATAAACGCGAACGAGTTGATCTACTGTTCCGTGTTGCCAATTCCACCCGGTTAATAATCCTAAATCTTTCTGAATGTGGGTTTTAGAAACCTTGCGCGGCACCATCACAAAGGCCAAAGCTAAGCCTTTTGCATCAGCTTCTCTTTTTTCCTCTATCCAGGCTAATTCTGTTGGATTAGCTAGGGAATCAATGGATTGATAGATTAATTCGGCGGTAGTCAATTTAAAATAGGTTTGATTCTTCTCTTTGAACGAATTTACTAAAAAAATGTGAATTGATTCCTGATTTTTGGCAGGATGTGCAATAGGTTTAGCCCCTAAATTCCGTTAATTTTGTTTTATGGAAGAAAGACCGATAACCGACTGGCTACCCCTCACAAAAAAAGAGGTAGAAAAACGTGGCTGGGATGAACTGGACGTGATTTTAATTTCTGGTGATGCCTATGTGGATCACCCGGCATTTGGCACGGCAGTGATCGGTCGAATCATGGAAAGCGAAGGATTGAAGGTAGGTATTGTCGCACAACCAAACTGGAAAGACGATTTACGTGATTTCAAAAAACTAGGCAAGCCTAAATATTTCTTTGGAGTTACTGCCGGTTGCATGGATTCTATGGTGAATCATTATACGGCGAATAAGCGCCTTCGTTCGAATGATTCTTATACTCCAGGTGGTGAAGCCGGTTTCAGACCGGATTATGCGACTACCGTTTACACGAAGATTTTAAAAGAAATATACCCAGATGTTCCGGTTTTGATCGGTGGAATTGAGGCTTCTTTGCGCCGCGTTACACACTACGATTACTGGGCTGATAAATTATTCCCCTCCATTCTAGTCGATTCTGGTGCAGATATGCTCGTTTATGGGATGGGGGAGCAGCCTTTGCGCGAAATTTTGCGTGGTGTGAAGGAAGGAAAGAAATTAGGGGATTTGACCCATATTAATCAAGTGGCCTTCTTAGGAAAAACAGCACCCGCCTGTGACTGGGAAACCGTCGAATTAGCGAGCCATGAAGTCTGTTTAGAAGATAAGATTAAATATGCTGCTAACTTTAAGATAGTAGAAGTTGAATCGAATAAGTGGCAAGCCAACCGTATCATCCAAAAAGTAGGAGAGGACGTTTTAGTCATTAATCCTCCATTCAAAACGATGGAAGAGGTGGAGATGGACAAGTCTTTTGATTTACCTTATACTCGTCTACCACATCCAAAATACCGCAAGCGTGGACCTATTCCCGCTTTTGAGATGATTAAATTCTCGGTCAATATGCACCGTGGATGTTTTGGAGGTTGCAGTTTCTGTACGATTTCAGCCCACCAAGGCAAGTTTATTGCCTCACGAAGCGAGAAATCAATCATGAAAGAAGTCGAGCAGATCACCAAAGCCCCAGACTTCAAAGGTTATATCTCTGATTTAGGTGGCCCGTCTGCGAATATGTACCGCATGAAAGGGAAGGACGAGGAGATTTGTGCGCGTTGTGTGAGCCCATCTTGTATTCACCCGGTGATTTGCAATAACTTGGATACATCGCATAAACCATTGACGGATATTTACCGAAAAGTCGATAGTCATCCAGCCATTAAAAAGGCTTTTGTGGGCTCAGGTGTACGTTATGATCTTCTAGTGGATGATTTCAATAAGAATAATCAAGATGGAAATCACGATGAATACATGGAGCAATTGATCACTAGACACGTGTCTGGTCGGTTGAAAGTGGCTCCTGAACATACTTCTGATGCTACTTTGCGTGTTATGCGCAAACCATCGTTCAAGTATTTCCATTCATTTAAGAAGAAATATGATGAGATTTCTGCCAAATTTGGCCTAAAACAACCCCTCATTCCGTATTTCATCTCCTCTCACCCTGGTTGTGAAGAAGAGGATATGGCAAACTTAGCCGCAGAGACAAAGGACTTAGGATTCCACTTAGAGCAGGTGCAAGATTTTACACCTACCCCGATGACGGTGGCAGAGGTAATTTATTACTCTGGTGTTCACCCTTATACTTTGCAGCCCGTAAAAACGGCTAAAACGAGGGAAGAGAAGCAAAATCAAAACAAGTATTTCTTCTGGTACAAAGCAGAATACAAGGATTGGATTCGCAACCGCTTGACACAATTAAAACGTCCTGACTTAGCGCAGCGCTTATTAGGATTTAGAAATAACAAAAATAGCTGGAATAAATAATTCAGCCGTTCATTAATTAACCAAAAAACAAGAATACAATGGATGAAAACGATGAATTAATCGTTCGTGACAGCAATGGTGCTGTCTTGAAAGAGGGCGATTCCGTTACAGTTATTAAGGATTTAAAAGTTCGTGGTTCGTCCAGCGTAATCAAGCGTGGTACAATGGTAAAGAACATTCGACTTACAGACGATGCGGACGAAGTAGAAGGCAAAGTGGAGAAATCGATGATGGTATTGAGAACGGAGTTTTTGAAGAAAGCATAAGTTAGTGGACAGTGGTCAGTAGACGGTCGTCAGTAGTCTGTTGACAGTAATCGGTAGTCGGTAAACCTTAAATTCTAATATATGAAAGCGAATGTTGTATTATCACTTGTTGTAGTTGGGGGATTGTCATTCACTACTTATCAATCAATGGGCGAAACAACTGCGAAATCTACTCCAAAAACGTTAACAGCTGCTGAAAGCAAAGCCGCGTTGAAGAAATGGGAAACTAGTCCAGATGGCATCCAATTCAAAAATTGGGAAGCATCTCCAGTAGGTAAAAAAGTGCAAGCAGGTGCAGCCAAAATCAGAAAATTTGTACGTACTAACGCAAATATGCAGGGAATTGTGACTTCGTTATCTCTTCCTGAAGGATCTAGATTAGGTTATGGTCTACTGGTGAAGATTGATCGTGAAGACTACATTCTTTCCTTAGGTCAATTATCTAAAGCTGAATTAGCTCAATTAAAAAGTCTAAAAGTAAACGACAAAATTGTCATCAGAAGCCGTTTTGTATCAAAAGCCCCTAAGTATGCCTATCCGATTGTTAACGGTGACTACCTTGAAAAAGACAGCAAGGTGGTTTACAAGCGAGTGGCTAAAGGAGGTTGCTAATTAGGAGAGTAGAGATTATAGAGTATAGATTATAGATATCAAATTCTACTCTCTACTCTCTACTCTATTTCTTCCGGTTCGTCGTCCTGAACCAATCCTTGATTTAATTTCTTGGTGGATTTGATACCTAATTTGTGTAGGTTTTGAGCTCTATTGATTAAGTTTCCTTTTCCAGTGCTGAGTTTGTTTAAGGCATCGTTATGGGCATCTTCAGCCTTTTTGATGTGTTTCCCTACATCTTCCATATCTTTCGTGAAGCCCACAAATTTGTCATACAAATCTCCAGCCTGACGAGCAATTTCAATCGCATTTCTAGTTTGATATTCCGTTTTCCAAACAGAGGCAATCGTTCTTAATGTCGCCAAAAGGGTAGAAGGGGAGACCAACACTATTTTACGATCCCAGGCATAGTTAAATAAGCTGGTATCTTGGCTTACAGTCGCCACAAAACCCGATTCAATTGGGATAAATAGCAAAGTGAAATCAGGACTAGTCAAATCTAAAGCAGTATGGTAATCCTTGGAAGAAAGCTCCTTAATGTGTGTTTTCAAGGATTCAATGTGCGCTTTCAAAGCAATATCTTTCTCCACAGTTCCTTCTTCAGCGCTCGTGTATCGCTCATAAGCCACTAAGGAAACCTTACTATCAATGATTAGGTTTTTATTGTCTGGTAAAAAGATCACCGCATCAGGTTTGATCGTATCCTGGTCTTGGTTTTTAGTAACAAATTGGGTCTGGTATTCCATCCCATTTTTCAATCCGGAGCTTTCTAAAACGCGCTCCAAAATCATCTCTCCCCAGTTTCCTTGCGATTTATTCGAACCCTTGAGAGCATTCGTTAAATCCTCTGTTTTTTGAGTAACCGTCTGATTTAAGCTTGTTAGGTTTTTAATTTGCTCCATGAGCACGGTACTTTGCTCTAAGCTGTTTTTTTGGCCTAAGTTAACCTTCTCCTCAAATTCTTTTAATTTCTCCTTCAGCGGGTTTAAAACGTCGTTTAATTTCACCTGCTGTTGATCACTTAACATCTTCCCTTGTCTCAGCACCGATTCATTACTGATATCCACTAGCATTTTACGGAGTTTGTCTTCATCCGCTTTTTGACTTTCTACCGTCAATTTTAAGGTCTCATTTTGTCCTTCGAGTTGAGATAATTTGCCAAAAAGGGATCTATTTTCTGCCTCCAAACTAGCTTGTTTCGCTTGGTCTTGACTTGCTTGTGCTAATTGACTCTGTAAAAGGGCTAATTTCCCTTGAAATAGGAGGTAGGTAGCGCCTGCGCCGGCTACTAGGGCTAGAATGATGTAGAGAATTGTCATGCTGTAAAAGTAAAGCATAAAGCATAAAGCACAAAGAATAAAGCTGATAATCACTCGCTAGTCACTAGTCGCTAGTCCGAAGGGAGGGAGTCCGAAGTAACTAGCTCTATCTCTACTCTATACTCTCTAATCTCTACTCTTTTCCTCCGGACTCCGGACTAATCCCCTTCGGACTAATTTTTAGGCATAAAAAAAGACCCACACTTGCGTGCAGGTCTTTTTTAAATAACTTGGAGCTTACTTACTTTCCCGGGTTTGATCCCAGTATCATCAGCGGTGCGGGGCTTAACTTCTCTGTTCGAGATGGGAAGAGGTGAACACCCGTCCTATCGGCTCCATA
>JBEBDF010000069.1:0-10476 GCA_041157105.1 Bacteroidota bacterium
AATAAGCAATCTGTCGCAAAAGGGGCAGATGGAATAGAGCGTATTTCCAAAGTGAGTGTTCCCACCTATCGCTTTTTCCCAGCCTCATCAGGTATAGACCCTAAAGCATGTGTTGTTATTTGCCCGGGTGGAGGGTATCGCATTTTGGCCTCTTCTCATGAGGGCTACGATATCGCGGCGAAGTTCAATGAAATTGGTGTTTCTGCTTTAGTTTTATATTACCGTTTACCGGAGGATTCGGCTCAAGTAGAGAAGAAATATGCGCCATTACAGGATGCGCAAGCTGCTCTAGCTCTTGTTCGTGAAAATGCAACGAAATGGAATGTCGATCCTAATAAGGTGGGTATTATGGGTTTTTCAGCGGGTGGTCATTTAGCGGCAACAGCCTCAACTCATTTTACGAAGGATTATACGGGTATTCTGCCCGGAGCTAATGTAAGACCTGACTTTTCGATTCTACTATATCCAGTCATATCAGTTAGATCTTTTGGTCATGGTGGTAGTTCCCAAAACCTATTAGGCAAAAATCCTTCAGAAGAAGACTTACATTTGTTTTCGAATGAAGAGCAAATAACGCCGCAAACCCCAAAAGCATTCTTAGTTCATGCAGCTGATGATGGAGCTGTCCCTTTGAAAAATTCCTTACTATATGCAGAACGCTTAACGGCAAATAAGGTACCCGTAGATTTACATGTTTACGCTAAAGGCGGTCACGGTTTTGGACTAAACAATAAAACCACAAGTGGAGACTTGTGGTTCGATCGTTTAATTTCCTGGATGAAAGCAAATCAATTACTTTGAGTTTTCTTCATTACAAAGTAGAACGGAATACCTAAAAGGACGATTCCTAATCCGATAGAAGAGGAGAGTGTTTTAACCCACAACAGGTTTCCTGCTATTCCCACTAACAAAATAAGGTATCCGCTAAATAACAACTTCTGTAAGAGAGGTAGTTCGTTTTGCATGATTCTTGTTTTGAATACGGATGCTACAGTAAGGAAGTAAAATATCAGAATTGCGAATACGGTAAAGTCTAATAAAGCACCGTAAGATCCAGAGAAACATAATAAGATGGCCCATAATCCTTGTATTCCCAGTGAATAAACGGGTACATCTTTATCATTCGTTTCAGCTGCTTTCTTGAAGAACAAGCGATCATTTGCCATCGCTTGGAATAAACGCCCACCAGCTAAAATGATCCCATTATTACATCCAAAGGTGGAAATCATAATAAACACAGCCATCACTAATGCACCAATTCCACCAAGAACGGTTTCTAATGCCGCAGCTCCTAATCGATCTTGTGTAGCAAACATAATTCCACGTGCATAGCTATTAATTCCGTCCGCTTCTCCTTTTAAGGGTAGAATACTTAAATAGGCCATATTAGTCAGCAAATAAAGCAAACAAACTAAAGCCGATCCATATACAAGTCCTTTCGCAATCGTTTTCTTCGGATCTTCAAAGTCAGCACTCGCAAAGGTGACATTGTTCCAAGCAGAAGAGGAGAATAAGGGTCCAATCATTGCAACGCCGAAGAGCGAAATCAATTCCCAACCGCCTATCGCATGTGATGTGTTCGCCTCAACCGTAAAGGGTGCAGCGAAAAATCCTTCAAAATGAATCCATTCATTGGCTACACCTACATATAAACCAATGATAATTAGGATAACAATAGCTCCGATTTTGGTAATTGTAAAGATATTTTGAACTAAAGAGGCAAATTGTACCCCTCTACTATTAATATAGGTCAATAAAGCAATAAGCGAAGCTGCCAAAATTTGCTGAGTAGTAATGAAATCACCCACTAGTGGCGTATCATTTAAAATACCCGGAAAAATAAATCCTGCATAGCGGGCAAAGGCTACAGCAACTGCTGCGATTGTTCCCGTTTGAATAACTAAAAAAGTGGTCCAGCCAAACAGGAAGCCAGTTAAAGGATTATAGGATTCTTTTAAATAAATATATTGTCCACCTGTTTTGGGAAACACTGAACTCAACTTTCCATACGCATAAGCCCCCGTAATGGTTAAAAAGGCAGTCAAAAGCCAGGTTCCGATCCAATAAATAGGGGAGCCCACGGATCTTGCCACCTCTGAACTTACTAAAAAGATACCAGAGCCAATCATGGAACCCATCACTAGCATCGATGCATCCAAGGTGTTTAATTTTTTATTCATATAAGTTTTATTGATTTAATGCAATTCCTGATTTTCATCAAGAATTCAAAGAAACGATTATTATTTCTGATTTTCTTGAACAGTTTTAAACTTTTTTAGTTTGTAAACGTTTCCGTAAACGTTTACGGAAAAAAATTAAATAATTTCTTTGATTTTTTATACAATTATGGTCTATATTCCCTGAGTAGTATATGTCAATTTATAATACATATGGCTATTGTACAATTTTAGATCAGTTTTATGAAGAAGTCCATTAATGAAGTAGAAGTTTGGGATCAGTTTAGATCAGGTGATCAACAAGCTTTTGCCGTGTTGTATTCTCATTTTGTCCAACCGCTTTATACTTATTGTATGGGCATTACGAGTGATAAGGATTTAATCAAGGACAGTTTACATGATTTGTTCGTAGAGATTTGGAAAAATCATGCCAGCCTAGGACCTACAACCAGCGTTAAGTTTTATTTAATGGCGTCCATCAAACGTAAGATTGTACGTCAATTAGAATCTCAATTAAAAAATCAGAATCACCACGAAGCGTATCAATACCAGTTTATGGAAGATATGCCTTCAGCTGAAAGACAATTAGTGATGGTAGAGGAGGAGCACATGTCACATAGAACGATGTATGCTAGTCTAAATAAGTTAAGTAAACGTCAAAAAGAGGCTATTACGTTAAAATATTTTGAAAATATGGATACGGATCAGATCTCGGAGCATATGAATATCAATCCTCAATCGGTTTATAATTTGATCTTTGGGGCACTTCGTGTCATGAAAGAACATATGACTTCGAAAGCCTACGCTTGTTAATATTGAATAATTATAAGATATATTTGAGTAAAACTTATAAACTTTCTTCTTTTCGTGTTAGTAATCTTAAAGGATTGACATGTTATCGAAAAGAATGAGCTGGATAAAGAGATTAAAAACTGTAAATAAGTACCCTATTAAACCTTTAAAACTATCCCAACAAGAATGCAAAGCCTTGTGGGAGAGGATCCAACTGACTTTGCAAACAACTTAATTAAATTAACCTATGAGAAAAAAATTACTTTCCAAGGTGCTCCTTAGCGGTATAATGCTGTTATTGAGTATTCAAATTTTTGCCCAAGATCGGACGGTCTCAGGTAAAGTAACGTCATCTGACGATGGTTCTGGTATTCCTGGAGCTAGTGTTTCTGTTAAAGGTACTTCGAAAGGAACTTCGACAGATATGGATGGAAATTATAAAATCACTGTTGGTAATTCAGCAGTATTAGTGTTTTCAGCTGTTGGAACTAACTCTCAAGAAGTTTCGGTAGGATCTAAGACACAAATCAATGTAGCATTAAGTGCGGATACTAAATCTCTGCAAGAGGTAGTTGTCGTAGGTTATGGTACTCAAAAGAAGAGTCAATTAACGGGAGCTATTTCATCTGTTACAGCGAAACAAATTACAGAAATGCCTATTACTAACTTAGGTCAAGCGATGCAAGGTCGTGTAGCGGGTGTGGACGTAGCGCAATCAGGTTCTAAGCCAGGAACAGTACCTCGTGTGTTAATTCGTGGTCGTCGTTCATTTAACGCTGGTAATGACCCTTTATATGTTGTGGATGGTATTCCTCTTTCAGGTGGTTATGAAGATATGAACCCGAATGACGTTGCTTCTATGGAAATCTTGAAAGATGCAACTGCAACAGCTATCTACGGTGCTCGTGGGGCGAATGGTGTTGTCTTAATTACTACGAAGCGTGGAGGTAAAGATGGTAAAACGGTTATTTCTTACGACTCATATATCGGTTCTACTCAATCATTAGATAAGATCAACTTGTTTAATGGTGCTGAGTACGCTGAAATGAAGCGTGAATCTCGTCGTACGATTGGTACTTACAAGGATGCGAATGGAAACTTAGTGCCTACTGGTGTAATTGATGCATTTGCTGATTCTAAGTTATTTATCGCAGTTGAATTAGATGGTATTGCGAAAGGTCGTACAACGGATTACCAAGATATGATGGTAAGAAAAGGTTTACAACAAAACCATGCGATCGGTGTTCAAGGTGGAAATGAGAAAACTCAATTCTCAATCAATGCGGGTTATTTCCAAGATAATGGTATCATTCAAGGATTGGATTTCACACGTTATTCAGTACGTACTAGTGTAGATCACCAAGTGAATAAATCATTGAAAGTAGGAGCCTCTTCTTATTTAATGTATTCTGTAACGAATGGAGCTAACTTAAACCCATATGGTTTCTTATTATCTCAAAACCCATTAGCGAGATCACATGATGATTCTGGTAACTTAATCTTCACTCAGACGGATGATGCATTATTAACGAACCCATTAAATGAAATTGTACCAGGTGCTAAAGTAGATGAGACAAAAAAATACCGTATTTTCAACAGTATTTATGCTGAATTACAATTAGCTAAAGGTTTGAAATACCGTGTGAACTTTGGTCCTGATTTTACCATCTCTCGTAATGGTCGTTTTGACGGAGCATTAACGAACGCAATTAAGGGTGGTAATCCAACCGCTTACACAGATAATCGTCAGGGTTTCAATTATACGATCGAAAATATCTTAACGTATAATAAGCAGTTTAAAGATCACAATTTAGGTGTGACTTTATTGCAGTCTATGCAGCGTGATAACTTTGAACAGTTCACTCAAACTGTGTTAGGTGTTCCAGTAGAGACTCAACAATTCTACAATGTAGGAAATGCTTCTTCTATTCAAGGAGTAGGTTCTAACTTAATTCAATGGACGATTGCTTCTTATATGGCTCGTGTTAACTATGACTACAAAGGAAAATACTTATTAACAGTTACTGCTCGTCGTGACGGTTCATCTCGTTTCGGTGCGAATACGAAATGGGGTAACTTCCCAGGTGTGGCTTTAGGTTGGAATGTACACCAAGAGAACTTTATGAAAGATTTGACTTGGTTAGATGAATTAAAAGTACGTGCTTCTTATGCACAAGTAGGTAACCAAGGTCTTTCTCCTTACCAAACAGTAGGTCTAGAAGGACGTACATCGTATGCTTGGAACAACACGGCTGCTTATGGATACCGTCCTAACACGATTGGTAATGCGGATTTGAAGTGGGAAACGTCTACTTCTCAAAACGTGGGTGTTGATTTCTCTGTTTGGAGAGGTCGCGTTTCAGGTTCGGCTGAATATTACCAAACAAATACTACGGATTTATTATTATCAGATCAATTACCTACTTCAACAGGTTTCGCAGCAGTTACGCGTAACGTAGGAGAGACGATGAACCGTGGTATTGAACTTTCGTTAACAACGAATAACATCGATGCGGCGAATGGTTTTAAATGGAGCACTGACTTTGTATTCTACAAGAATCAAGAAGAAATTGTTTCACTTTACAATGGTAAAAAAGATGACGTAGGTAACCGTTGGTTCATCGGTAAACCATTAAATTCTTATTTTGATTACGAATATGCTGGTATCTGGCAAACGGCTGAGGCTGACAAGGCAAAAGCAATGGGCTTTACAGTGGGTCAAATCAAAGTGAAGGATGCGAACAATGATGGCAAGATTACTGCTGATGACCGTGTGTTATTAGGATCTGATGTTCCAGCTTGGACAGGTGGTATCACAAACCGTTTCTCATATAAAGGATTCGATTTGTCGTTCTTCATCTTCACACGTCAAGGTCAGATGATTGTATCTAAGTTCCACCAAAACTCAAACTACCTACAAGGTCGTTACAACCAGATCAAGGTGGATTATTGGACTCCTAACAATCCAGGTGCTCGCTATCCACGTCCTAACTTTAACCAAGAGTTCCCTGCTTATAATACAGCGATTATGTACTATGATGGTTCATTCATCAAAGTTCGTAACATCAACTTTGGTTATAATTTCCCAGCTAAAACAGCTGCTAAATTAGGTCTTGCTTCCTTGCGTTTATTTGCAAGTATTCAACAACCATTCATCTTCTCGAACTATCGTTCTAAAGAAAATGGTGTGGATCCAGAAACATCGAATGGTAACGTAGAAAACAACGTAACTCCGGCTACATCTGTTTCAACGTTTGGTTTAAATATTAAATTTTAATCCCTGAAATAATGAAAAGTTTATATATCAAAAATTCATTAAAATCATTAGGTATTGCTTCAGCGATTATGTTGGGTACTGCCTCATGTAGTGATCTACTGAAAGAGACAGTCGTTTCTTCTATCAGTAATGATTACATCGCTACGACTCCTGGATTCGTTGCTGCTACGAATGCTGCTTATACGCCACTTCGTTCTTTCTATGCGACAGAGCGTGGTTTAACGATGTCAGAATATGGTACTGATATCTACAGTGCAGGTGCCGATGGTTCATTCAAAGGTTTCCACTTTTATGATTCTCAATTAACTTCTTCTGTATCAATTTTGGCAGAATTATGGGATGAGACGTATAAAGGTATCAATACCATCAATGCGGTGATTGATCGTGCTCCAGCAGTAACGGGTATCACAGATGCAGTAAAGGCTACTCGCGTAGCTGAGATGAAGTACTTACGTGCTCACTATTACTTTATTTTAGTGCAGCAGTTTGGCCCATTAGACTTACGTTTAAAGGAAACGACTGGTCCTACTAAAGCGGCAACACGTGCTTCTGAACAAGCTGTTTATAAGCAAATTGAAACCGATTTATTAGCAGCAATTCCTGCATTGCCTGCAACTAAAGCAGCGGGTGATTATGGTCGTGCTACGAAGGCAGCAGCTGAAAATTTATTAGCGAAGGTGTATTTAACTCGTGCTTCTTCTAAGTTTGCTGAGTCGACTGATTATGCTAATGCGGCTACTTTATGTAATAATGTAATTGCTAACTATGGCTTTAAATTATTACCAGATTTTGCGTCTGTATTTGATCAAGCTAATCAAATCAATGATGAGGTTATTTTCGCGGTTCAATATACATCAGATCCATTAACGAATGGTTTTGTGGATAACCAAGGAAATAAGCTTCACTTATACTTTGGTATGCAATATGACGTTCAGCCAGGTATGCAGCGTGACGTAGTGAATGGTCGTCCATTTAAGCGTCTAAAGCCTACTCCGTATTTATTGAACACTGTTTTTGCAGATCGAGTAAATGATACGCGTTATAATAAAACGTTCAAGGATACTTGGTTGTCTAATAAGCCGGGTACTTACAACACGACTTTTGATGGTTCTAAAGCAACAGTTACTTACAAAGCAGGAGACACAACTATATTTATCCCTGGCTATGAAATGACATTAGCTGAGCGTGCTGCTAAGAAATACCAAGTATTAGTTCCAAGTTTATATAACTATGCTTTATTCCCTACATTGAAGAAATTCTTTGATCCACTTCGTCCGGATATGACGTATGAAAATGGTTCACGTGATTATTTCGTTCACCGTTTAGCAGATACTTATTTGATGTTAGCGGAAGCTCAGTTCAAGTTAGGAAAGCAAGCTGAAGCGGTTGCCGCTATCAACATGGTACGTGTACGTGCAGCTGCTGCTGGTAAGACAGAGCAAATGAAAGTTACTTCGGTTGATATGAACTTAATCATGGAAGAGCGTGCTCGTGAACTTGCAGGTGAGCAAACACGTTGGATGGACTTAAAGCGTTGGAACAACTTAGTTGAGCGTGTTAAATTATATAACACGGATGGTGCTGTAGGTGTAAGAGATATTCACTACGTTCGTCCAATTCCACAGAAACAAGTGGATTTATCTGAGAATGGTGGTTTCCCTCAAAACTCAGGATACTAAGATCAATTTGATTTCTTAATTTAGATTCCGAAGGTCGTTAGGCCTTCGGAATTTTATTTAATAGCCTTATGAAAAAGATAGTTTGTTTATGTTTAGGTCTGGTGGGATTTACGTCGTTTGCACAAAATCTCCCCGTTACGTTCAAATCTTCTAAAACATCTGTTGATGTTTACATTGGTGGTAAACCTTTTACGTCTTATTTCTTTCCAGGGCAGGATGTTCTAAAGAAAGCCGTTTTATTTCCCTTAATATCAGCGAAAGGAACCACCATCACGCGTGGTTATCCGATTACTCCTAGAGCCGGAGAACGCATTGATCATCCACACCATGTGGGTATGTGGTTGAATTATGAAGATGTGAATGGATTTGATTATTGGAATAACTCGACGAACATCATCGCCTCTTTACAAAACCACAAGATGGGTACGATCGTACATACGTCTATTGTTAAACAAGATGCAAAGAATGGTCTATTAGAAGTTGCCGCCGATTGGATTGATAATGATGGAAAAGGTCAAAAGGTGTTAGCTGAAAAGACGACCTATGTTTTTTCAGGTACTGCTGATTCTAGAACGGTAGATCGAATCACTACCTTGACAGCGGTAGCAGATGAGGTTTTATTCAAAGACGTGAAAGATGGGATGTTTGCCATTCGAGTGGCTCGTCAATTAGAAATTCCTTCGAATAAGCCTGATGTGTTTACAGATGCACATGGCGTTGAAACGAAAGTCCCGGTAATGGATAATACAGGCGTTACAGGCGATTATTGGAGTTCAGAAGGAGTAAAGGGTGAGGCGGTTTGGAGTACTCGTGCTAAATGGATGAATTTACATGGAGAAATGGATAATCATCCGATTTCTGTAACCATTTTTGATCATCCGGCTAATGTTTCCTATCCAAGTTACTGGCATGCACGTGGTTATGGTTTGTTTGCTGTTAATCCTTTAGGGGCGAAAGTTTTTAGCAATGGTAAGGATGAACGTAATCTAACGTTAAAGAAAGGGGAATCTGTCACTTTTAGATACCGTACCTTAATTTCTGATCGTTTAAACTCGAAAGAGGAATTAGACAAAATTCAGGCAGAATTCGCTGCTGGCAAGTAAATTTTAAGAAAATACTCTTATTTTTGTAGTGTAAAGGGGGCTCTTGTAGCCCCTATTTTCTTTATTCTATGCAATTATCCTTTTTAGGAGCTGCCAGACAGGTAACCGGAAGTATGTTCCTGTTGCAATTGGAGGATGGCTACCAAATATTAATCGATTGTGGAACGGACATGGAGCGTAAGATCGACTTTGAAGAGCCGGTTGAACAAAAGTCTTTCTTTTCCTTCGATGCCTCACTAATTAATTTAGTGATTTTAACTCACGCACACATTGATCACTCTGGTAATATTCCGATGCTTTACCGCGAAGGATACGAAGGTCAAGTATTGTGCACACCACCTACTGCTGATTTAGCAGAACTTCTCTTGATGGATTCTGCAAGTCTTCATTTACGTCGCTTAAAGGCAGCGCAAGGGGAGAGTCGCAAAAAGCATAAGCAGATGGATCGCCTTCTTCGTAAAGGGGATCTGTATCTCCAAAAGGATGTGGAGAACGCTTTGGATAATTTTGTGACACTTCAGTTTAACCGCAAGTTTGTTGTATTCCCAGGTCTTGAAATAACTTTTGTTCCTGCTGGTCACCTATTAGGGGCAGCGCATGTCTTGATTTCTGTTACGGAAAAAGGGGAGACAAAAACGATTGGATTCAGTGGTGATATCGGTCGTGCGAATTATCCTTTACATATCGATCCTCAGCCATTTCCGGAAGTAGACTATTTAGTTTGTGAAACAACCTATGGCAATCGTATTCATGAGGATAAGGATAGTCCAATGGATGCTTTGGGAAAAGTGATTAAAGAAACCTGTATCGATCGTCCTGGTCGCCTGGTGATTCCAGCTTTCTCTGTTGGTCGTACACAAGCCGTATTATATACGCTGAATAAATTAATAGAAGAACGAAATTTCCCTGCTGTTCGGGTGTTTACAGATAGTCCGATGGGTCGTAGTTCTACTAAAATTTATTCTAAATACTTATCGTATTTAAATCCAGAAGCACGTGAATTTCACAAGGAAAATGACGAGTTATTCGATGTGGATAATTTGATATTTCTACATACCGAGAAAGAGAGTAAAGCCATTCGCAATTACCGCGAACCTTGTATTATCATTTCTTCTTCTGGAATGATTTCAGGAGGACGTGTAGAGCAGCATATTGCCGATAATATATCGAATACCTATGCCACCATCTTATTGATTGGGTATACGGCTGAAGGTACTTTAGGTCGTCAATTGCTAGCAGGCACAGATGTGATCGTGGTTAAGGATAGAGAATATAAGGTGAATGCCCAAATTCGTAAGATTGACGTATTCTCCGGACACGCAGATCAGACGGGTCTTTTGACTTTTGTGAAACAACAGAATCCCACTAAAATCAAGAAAATATTTCTCTCCCATGGTGAAGAGGCGAGTATGTTAGAATTTTCGTCTATTCTGAATGGATTAGGATAT
>JBEBDF010000070.1:0-10459 GCA_041157105.1 Bacteroidota bacterium
TAGCGACTTGCCAGCTCCGGTAGGCATTAACACAAAACTGTTTTTGCCTTGGATGGTATTCAGAATGATGGCTTCTTGTTCCCCCCGAAATTGGCTAAATCCAAAGGTTTTTTTTAGCTGTTCCTTTAAGCTATCGATGGTCATTGGATGGGGCATATATTGATTAATGTGTTGTTTCGGCGATTGTTAAAGTCTGAGGGCTTCTACTTATCTTTGCCCTACAAATTCTTCTAACATTGAAATTAAGCAAAAATATCCAATCCACAGCAAAAAAAGTTTTAACACAAGAAGCTGAGGCTATTCTGCAAGTGAGCGCCGGAATTAGTTCGGATTTTGAAGCCTGTGTGGAACATTTGTTAAGCATTCCTGGGCGTATTGTGTTTACGGGAATCGGTAAGTCAGCCATTATTGGGCAGAAAATTGTAGCTACGATGAATTCCACAGGGACGCCAGCCTTGTTTATGCACGCGGCGGATGCGATTCATGGGGATTTGGGAATGATTCAGGAGGGGGATGCGGTAATTTGTATTTCGAAATCAGGAGATACGCCAGAAATCAAGGTGTTAGTACCTCTGATTAAGCGCTTGAAAGTAAAATTGATTGCCATGGTGTCGAATAAGAACTCCTATTTAGGCCAGCAGTCGGACTATATTTTACACGCGTTGGCGGAGCAAGAGGCAGATTTATTGAATCTGGCGCCTACCACTTCTACCACGGTGGCTCTGGCATTAGGCGATGCTTTAGCGGTATGTTTATTAGAGTGTAAAGGATTTACGGCTCAGGATTTTGCCAAATACCATCCAGGCGGCGCCCTAGGCAAACGCCTCTATTTAAAAGTGGGCGATATTTATCCGACACACGATTTTCCAGCCATTTTAGAAACGGCCTCCATTCAGGAAGCCATACACGAGATCTCTTCGAAGCGTTTAGGCGCGACGGCTGTGCTAGATCCGAAAGGCAATTTAGTGGGTATTATCACCGACGGTGACGTTCGCCGTACCTTAGAGAATTCGAAAGATTGGGCTACTATCGTGTTAGCGGATATGATGAATACGGCCCCTAAGACGATTGATGCGGAGGCATTTGCCACTGAGGCTTTGGCCATCATGCAAAGTAAAAATATCACACAACTGGTGGTGACGGCAAATAAAAAGGCCGTGGGATTTGTGCATCTCCACGACCTTTTGAAAGAGGGTATCGTCTAAATCTTAGCGCATACGGTTCGAAGATTGCACGAGCATCTCGTCCTTACGGATGAGGCGGTTCGCAATCATATTCGCTAAAAGTGAAACTACTAACGCGTAAAATCCGTAGCCATATTTTCCCTGAATTTCTGGTTCAAACGTAGGCATGGCCTCCTTGAAAATCACCCAAAAAGCATAGCCCATCGCTCCCGCTAATACCAGGGAATTGACTAGGCCTAACATCATTTGACGCATGCGGTTTTTGAATGAGAAAATCGTTATTAGCGTGATGATTGTAGATAAAGTTACTAAAAGTGCAATCGCGATGTTGCTGTGCACGGCTACTTCTTTTTCGTTTTGGAATAATTGCCATTGGTTAGAAAATAGCTCCACTTTTTGGCCTGAAGTACCTATTTTTTGCCAAATAGAAATGCCCGATGTCGCGATGGCATTGCCAATGATCGCTAGGGCTAAGAAAAGGGTTTGTGGTCTTTGAATCATAATTTTATATCAATGAATAGGTGAAATTACGCATTTTCTGCAAAAAGCTTCGCCGCAATTTTTGCCGACGATAAACAAAGTGGAATTCCACCTCCCGGATGCACACTGCCGCCTACCCAGTACAGGTTTTTGATGACCTGCCGGTAATTCGGGTGGCGTAAAAATGCGGCAAAACGGTTGTTTGAGGCGTTTCCATAGAGTGCTCCACCAGCAGAGGATGTTCTGTCTTCAATTCTGCGAGGGTCTAAATAATCCTCTGCCACGATGTGTTTCTCGATGTCTACGCCTAAGTTGCGCGATAATTTTGCCATCACATTTTTGCGCATTTTCGCGACTAATGCATCCCAATCTTGTCCCTCATTCGCAGGAACGTTCATTAAAATGAACCAGTTTTCGCCGCCTTCAGGGGCATCCGCTTTTTCTACTTTCGAAGAGATGTGCAGGTATATGGTAGGGTCATCGTTGATGGTTTTGTCTTCGAAGATCGCTTTGAATTCGCCTTGGTAATCGTCCGAAAAGAAGATATTGTGCACCCCTAATTCGTCGAAGCTGCGGTCCATTCCCCAATAAAAGATGATGCCAGAGCTGGATTTGGGCTGGTTTAACAACTTTTTAGGTGCCGGTTCTTGGGTTAGTAATTTCTCATAACTCGGTCGAATGTCCGCGTTACTGGCGATGTAATCGAAGGTATACGAGCCTTTATCGGTCACAAGACCGGTGGCGGTATTTTTCGACGTGGTGATTTGAGATACCTTTTCTCCTAACTGAAACTTCACGCCTAATTCCGAGGCCAGTTTGTGTAAGGCATTCGGAATGCTGATGATTCCGCCTTTCGGGAAAAAGGCCCCTATGTTGTATTCTAAGTGCGGAATGATCGATAAAGTGGCGGGCGTTTGGTAAGGATCAGAGCCGTTGTAGGTCGCGTAGCGGTCGAATAATTGCACCGTTTTCGGGTTTTTAAAACGCTTTTCGTGGGAGCGGTGCATGGTGCTGAATAAGCCCAAACGGTGCAGATTCGCATAGCCTTTCAGGGCTTTGGACCCTGTCCAGGTGGACAAGGAATGCAAAGAATTATCTAAAAATAGCTCGCTGATAATGTGGTAATTCTCCCCAATTCTGCGTAAAAAGGCGGACACGTTTTCTGCGGATTCGCCTAATTCAGTGGCGATCGCTGTGGCCGTTTCTGCTGGTTCCGCGTTCGTCTGCAAACGGGTGCCATCCTCCCAAAAGTAGCGGCAAATCTCCGGTAATCTTTCGTAAGAGAAATAGTCACGGGGATTCTTGCCCGCTAGCGTGAACAATTCATCCACTAAATGCGGCATGGTGAAGAGGGAAGGGCCCGCATCAAAACGAAAACCGTCCTTTTCAATCTGAGCAAGCTTGCCGCCCACGTAAGGATTTGCCTCAATGACAGTCACTTCGTGGCCCGCCACCGCGCTGCGAATAGCTAGACCTAAGCCACCCATTCCTGAACCTACAATTCCGATTTTGCTCATCTTCAAAATTAAGTAAAAAAGAATAAAAGGGTAAATGTTTTTCACTCCCTGACCTTTTCCGTAATTTTGCCCGAATTTTAATATTTATTATGCTACGTACACATACAAATGGCGAATTGCGCATCGAGCATGCAGGCACCGAGGTAACACTTTGTGGCTGGGTTCAGCGTTCACGAGATAAAGGCGGGATGATTTGGGTGGATCTTCGGGATCGTTACGGTGTCACTCAATTGATGTTAGAGGAAGGGAAATCGTCTGCGGAGGCTTTGGCATTAGCAAGAGGTTTAGGTCGTGAATTCGTCGTAGAAGCGAAAGGCACCGTCGTAGAGCGCTTGTCTAAAAACGACAAGATGCCTACCGGTGATATTGAAATCAAAGTGAACGAGTTACGCGTATTGAATCCCGCGAAATTGCCTCCTTTCTTAATCGAAGACGAGACAGATGGCGGCGATGATATCCGCATGAAATACCGCTATTTAGACTTGCGTCGTAACCCGATTCGCGAGAGTTTGCAGTTGCGTCATCACGTAGGTCGTGAAGTGCGTAACTACTTAGATAAACAAGATTTTATCGAGGTGGAAACGCCCGTTTTAATCAAATCAACACCAGAAGGTGCGCGCGATTTCGTCGTGCCATCTCGCATGAATCCAGGCGAATTTTATGCCTTGCCTCAGTCTCCACAAACCTTTAAGCAATTATTAATGGTATCTGGTTTTGACCGTTACTATCAAATTGTGAAGTGTTTCCGAGACGAAGATTTACGCGCTGATCGCCAGCCAGAATTTACGCAGATCGACTGTGAAATGTCTTTCGTGGAGCAAGAAGATATCTTGAACATGTTTGAAGGATTGATCCGTCATTTGTTCCAAAACGTCAAAGGCCTTGATATCGGCGAAGTGCCTCGCATGACCTATGCGGATGCGATGAAAAACTATGGTTCGGACAAGCCGGACATTCGTTTTGAAATGAAATTCGTCGAATTGAAAGGCGAAGGCGTAGATTTAACCTCTGGTAAAGATTTCCAAGTTTTCGATGCAGCAGACACGGTAGTAGGTATTTGCGTGAAAGGTGCTGCAGAATACACGCGTAAGCAAATCGATGAATTAACAGACTTCGTTCGCCGCCCACAAATCGGTGCGAAAGGATTGATTTATGCCCGCGTTCAAGCGGATGGTGTAGTTAAATCATCGGTGGATAAATTTTACTCAGAAGAAGATTTAGCGAAATGGGCTGCCGCGTTTAATGCGGAACCAGGTGACTTAATCCTTGTGCTTTCTGGAGAAGGAGATAAAGTGCGCAAGCAATTGAATGAATTGCGTTTAGAGATGGGAACGCGTATGGGATTACGTGATCCGAACAATTATAAGGTACACTGGGTAGTGGATTTCCCATTATTAGAATACGGTGAGGAAGAAGATCGCTGGTTTGCGATGCACCATCCGTTCACTAGCCCGAAGCCGGAGGATATTCCGTTGATGCTTGCTGGTGAATTCGGTAAAGTGCGTGCAAACGCTTACGATTTAGTCGTGAATGGGGTGGAAGTAGGAGGAGGTTCGATTCGTATCTTCCAAAAAGACCTGCAATCTAAAATGTTTGAAGTCCTTGGATTCACTCCAGAAGAAGCGCAAGCCCAATTCGGATTCTTATTGGATGCCTTTGAATATGGAGCGCCGCCACACGGTGGATTGGCCTTTGGATTTGACCGTCTGTGCTCTCTTTTCGGAGGAACAGATTCGATCCGCGATTACATCGCTTTCCCTAAGAATAATGCAGGACGTGATGTGATGATTGATTCTCCATCTCCACTGGCGCAAGCGCAGTTAGATGAATTGAAAATCAAGACGACTGTCTAGCTTTTTAGAGCAGGAAAAAAAAGAGGGGCCGCGCAGCGGCCCCTCTTTTTTTTGTTAAAAATCGTAATGAAAAACGGGGCTGGTCCACTCGCCGGCGTTGATATTAATGATTTCCTTAATCTCGCCATGGTGTATATCGAAAACCCAGCCATGTAAATGGGGAAACTTTCTATTCGACCAAGCCTTTTGAACGATGGTTGTTTTTGCTAGATTCTGAATCTGCTCCGCCACGTTCAATTCTACCAACTTATTGAATCGAGCCGTTTCGTCTGTTATATCGTGCAGATCTTCGTAGTGCTTTTCGTAGACCTCCTTGATATTACGCAACCATTTATTGATTAAACCAAAATCATGGTTGGTCATCGCCGCCTTCACCCCACCACAATTATAGTGGCCGCATACGATGATGTGCTTTACCTCTAATACCTCTACGGCATATTGTAACACAGACAATAAGTTAATATCGGTATGCACGACCATGTTCGCCACATTTCTATGGACGAAAATGTCTCCTGGATCCGCATGCGTGATTTCCTCTGCCGGCACCCGGCTATCTGCGCACCCAATCCACAAAAACAATGGATTCTGATCCTTCGATAAATTATCGAAATAGGTAGGGTCCAGCTCTAAACGTTCGCTCGCCCAAGCCTTATTGCTCAAGAGTAATTTTTTGTATTCTTTCATGTTATTTCTTTTTTAGATCGACTCCTATGCCGCGTTCGTTTGCTGTACTCATAAATTCTTGAATCAGTAGATTGATATCGTGATCCATAAAATGGACCTTCGTTGCATCAATAAATACTTCTGAACCTGCTGGTATTTTTCTTAAGGTCTCTTTTAATGACATTTTGTGTAGGAATGTCACATCTTTTTGGAATTTAATTAAAATATCATTCCCATTTTTGAATACCGTAAATACCGACGAATAATTAGTGATGATCACAAATGCCAAGCCTACTAACGTACCTACAAAAATTCCCCACAATAAATCAACTCCTACCACCACAGCCACAGTGACTAAAAAGGGGACATATTGTTTCCAGCCTTCTGCAAATACTTTTTTAAATTCCTTAGGATGAGCCAGTTTATAGCCTGTATATAACAGGATACTAGCCAGGCAGGCGAGTGGGATTTTGTTTAAATAAAGCGGCAAAAGCATCACCGCCACGATTAATAAAATACCGTGAAAAAATCCCGACATACGACTTTTTCCTCCTGAATATACGTTTGTCGAAGAGCGTACAATAACTGAAGTAATAGGCAGTCCACCTAGCAATCCGCTCACAATGTTCCCTGCTCCCTGAGCAAGTAATTCTCTATCTGGAGAGGAGATTCTTTTTAAGGGATCTAATGAATCAGTCGCCTCCAGTGATAAAAGTGATTCTAAAGTCGCGACGATGGCCAGAGTTATTGCGATGGAATAGACCTTCGGGTTACTTAAAAAGCTCCAGTCAGGAGAGATGAGTCCTGCAAAGATTTCGTTGGTTGACGCAAAGATGGGAAGATTAACCATATGATCCTTCGAATCTCCTAAGTACCAGTAGGGGTTCCAGCTTGCAAGTCCTTCATTGATTCCCACACCAGCTAAAACGACAAAAAGGGAGGCAGGTAGGGCATTCATCCAAGTGAATTTTTGACCTAGTTTTGTCCAAGAAAATAAAATGACGAGTCCAATTAGTGAGATGATTAAAGCCCCTATTTTAATGTCTGCGAAGGATTTCAAAATCTCTGTAAAGGTATTTTCTCCATCTTTTTGGTCAAATTCAAACTCTCCAATAAAGTCCAAATCATCCCCAATCGCATGTGGGATCTGTTTTAAAATAATGACAATTCCAATGGCCACTAACATGCCTCGAATGACCGAGGAAGGAAAAAATCCACCTATCTTTCCCATTTTCAATAAGCCTAAAGCGACCTGAAATAGGCCAGCGATAATTACGGCAACTAAAAATCCAGGGAAAGAACCTAACTCACCTATTGCCGTTGCGACAATAATGGTTAGACCAGCTGCTGGACCACTCACAGAGAGTTCTGATCCAGATAAAAGAGAGACAAGTGTTCCTCCTACTATTCCAGCCACTAGGCCGGCCAATAAGGGGGCTCCTGATGCGAGAGCAATACCTAAGCAAAGGGGCAATGCGACTAAAAAGACAGCAATGCCTGATTTCCAATCGCCTTTGATGAAGGATTGAATGTATTCTGATTGTTTCATAAGCTTGTTTAATTAATGAACGTATTATTGCAATTAAACAGGAGCTTCAGGGGGAGTAAGAGGGGTACAAAAATATCCAGAAGATAAAATAAATTGTAGTTCAGTTATTTTATTTTTGGAAGGGATATTTGTGAATACAAAAATAGGATGAGAGCGAACAATCCCTGCTTCTTGGGGAAGGTCATCCTCTTCGGAATCTTCGTCATCCGAGTTTAATGGAGGAAAGTTTGCCGGTTTGTGTTGTGAAATGGGTTCCTTGCTTTGGTAAATAATTTTAGACTGCTGATCTCGTTCTTGAATTAAAATAGGATCCGCTGTATCAAATTTATCTGCTTTGTATTTCCATTCTTTTTTAAGACGGCCACCAGAACCTACTTCATGGTATTCACGCCAAATCCCCACCTTAACACTGTCATCTAATTTGCCCGCTTCTTTTAAATTACCATTCGAATAAAAAGACTGATAGGTCCCTCTAACTTTTCCATATTGGCGAGGTACAACCTCTTTTATTTTCTTTTTTGAGGCATCATAATACTGAAAGTAGGAGCCCTTTAAAAATCCTTTTTCATAATAAACCTTATTCTCTAATTCATTTTCTGGACCGTAATTTTCCCATCGGCCATCTTTAACTCCCATAAAATAGAAGCCTTCTTCCACGAGTTTTTGATTGACATATTTTTTAAATGGACCATGGCAAATCTGCGCGTTTTTTGCCTCTTTTAATGGGATCGAAATTACGCGGGATTGTGCAGGATCGAAAATGAAAATTTCTTGCAAATAAGGACTTAGGGCCTCGTCCTCCACATATTTTACGACATGGGCTTCCTCTGCAGTCATGCGTACACCACTACCATAGCTGCCTAATCTGACTTCCGTTTTGATACCCGCATATTCATCTTTCGGTTGCAGTTTCTTTTTCGCGGTTTTAACTATTTTTTTCCCCAAATCCTTCACACCTAGACTTTCAATAAAGGCTTTGCTGTCCTCTTTGAATTTTTTAGCCTCTTTAACTTTTTCTTCTAGTCCTGTGGAGAGCCTACCATTAAATAATCCGTTTTCGTGAACGCTCGTATCTATCAGCGGCTTATTGGTAGAAATTGCCCGATTCTGTGCTTGAGCAGTTAAGCACAGACTTATAAGTAAACCCAAAATTAGAATGCGAGAAAGCATTAATTTGCTTGAAAATATTTCTTAAAACTACGAATTAAACTTATTACCTGAGAGACTTTATGTATTTTTGCAAGGATTTTTTTTAAAGCCTTAGTTGAATCATTCATTGGAAAAACAAGCAAAAATATATGTAGCCGGGCACCGAGGTATGGTGGGGTCAGCTATCGTTCGGAAGTTACAAAGTTTAGGTTACACGAATTTGTTGTTAAAAACCTCAGCGGAATTAGACCTACGTGATCAGGTAAAAGTAGGAGAATTCTTCGCTACAGAAAAACCAGATTATGTGTTTTTAGCTGCAGCTAAAGTGGGGGGCATCGTGGCAAATAACACCTATCGCGCTGATTTTTTATATGAAAATTTGGCCATCCAAAACAATATTATTCACGCTTCTTTCGTCAATAAAGTAAAGAAATTGCAGTTCTTGGGCTCTTCTTGTATTTACCCTAAATTAGCACCTCAACCTTTGAAAGAGTCCTATTTGCTAAGTGGTTATTTAGAGGAAACAAATGAGCCATATGCCATCGCAAAGATCGCTGGAATTAAGATGTGTGAGGCGTACCGGGCACAATATGGGTGTGATTTTATTTCCGTGATGCCTACGAATTTGTATGGCCCTAATGATAATTATGATTTAGAAAATTCACACGTTTTGCCTGCGATGATTCGCAAGTTTCATGAGGCGAAAGAACGTGGGGATGCCTCCATGACGCTTTGGGGTAGCGGCGCGCCCATGCGTGAATTCTTGCATGCAGATGATTTAGCGGAGGCCTGTGTTTATTTGATGGAAACCTACAGCGATGCTGAACTTGTGAATATAGGAACTGGAATCGATGTAACGATTAAAGAATTAGCTGAAACTGTGAAAGAAATAGTAGGCTTTAGTGGTGTTATCCAATGGGATCATACAAGACCTGATGGCACACCGCGGAAGTTAATGGATGTATCTAAATTACATTCTTTAGGCTGGAAACATAAAATCGAATTAAAAGAGGGGATTTCACTGGCCTACCAAGATTTCTTAACGAATGTAAGTATTCGCAAATAATGGAGGAAAAGGAGTGGTTTAGTACCTGGTTTGATTCCCCTTATTATCATATTCTCTATGCGAAACGAGATGAAAGTGAAGCAGCAAAATTTATTGCCTCCTTACAGCAAAAATTAAACTTAGCTTCTGGTTCACGTGTATTGGATGCAGCCTGTGGCAAGGGTAGGCACGCGATTACATTAAGTCAATTAGGTTTTTCGGTGGATGCATTCGATCTTTCACCTACTAATATTGAGGCCGCTCAAGCTTTTGAAACTCCAGACCTTCTTTTTTTTGTACATGATATTCGGGAGGCTTTACCGCTCCAAAATGAATACGATGCAATTTTTAATTTCTTCACCAGTTTCGGTTATTTTGACAATCGAATGGATAATCAAAAAGCCTTTGATACTTTCGCTGGAGGCTTGAAAAAAGGGGGAATACTTGTTCTTGATTTCTTTAATCCCACCTATGTTTTATCAAATTTAGTCTCCTCAGAAACGGTTGATCGTCAGGGGATAACATTTCAAATCAAACGTTGGTCAGACGCTGGCTACCTATATAAATCGATTGATTTTACAGACAAGGGTACAACCTATTCCTTTGTGGAAAAAGTGGAGTTAGTGTCTAAAAATGATTTTTTGGCGTATGCTGCCCAAGCGGGACTTCAACTTGTTGATTTCAAAGGAAGCTATTCGCTAACTTCCTTTGATGAAATCAACTCGCCTAGAATGATTTTTATTTGGTCAAAAAACTAGTTTTTTGTGAATTTGATGGATCCCGATTCCTCTAATTCCGGAAAGCTAAGCACATAGTTTCCTCTATTCAGTTTTGAGACATCTAATTTGATTGCAAAATTCTCCACAACAATCGTTTCTTCTTGGATGATCCTTCCTTGAAAATCACTAATGCGTATTCGGTAGTTCGATGCTACATAATTTTTAGGGAGACCTACTGTTAATAAATGATGGGTCGGGTTTGGATAAGCATACATATTCGAATTAGGATTATCCAAAGTG
>JBEBDF010000071.1:0-10180 GCA_041157105.1 Bacteroidota bacterium
CCACTATCATGGTTTTTATCGGTTCTATGTTTAGTGCTGTTTGGATTGTCGTGGCTAATAGCTGGCAGCAAACTCCCGCAGGTTATCATATTGTGGGAGAAGGGGTTCATGCTAGAGCTGAAATTACAGATTTTTGGGCCATGGTCTTTAATCCTTCCAGTGTGGAGCGCTTAAGTCACGTTTGGATAGGAGCTTTGTTAGCAGGAGCATTTTTCGTTTTAAGTGTAAATGCGTATTATATTGTAAAAAAGAAGCACATTGAAATTGCCCAAAAAGGATTTAAAATAGCGCTCATTGTAGCTATCGCCGCATCTTATCTACAGTTATTTACAGGTCATAAAAGTGCTGACGGGGTAGCTAAAAACCAGCCGGCTAAATTAGCAGCGCTTGAAGGTCATTTCAAGGCGAGTGGACCTGCGGATATGTATTTGCTGGGTTATGTAGATAAGAAAAATCAAGAAACGTATGGGCTTAAAATTCCGGGTGGATTGAGTTTTTTATTGTACCAAAATACAAGTCAGCATGTGACAGGTTTACAAAGTTTTCCTGAAAAAGATCGCCCAAGTCAATTGAATGCCATCTTTCAGTTTTACCACATCATGGTGGCCATTGGAATGCTTTTAATTGCGTTGAGTACATGGGCAGCCTTTCAATGGTATAGAGGACGGCTTTTTGATTCAAAATGGCTCATGTTGAGTTTTATCTGGGCAGGAATTTTACCTCAAATTGCGAATCAAGTGGGTTGGTTTGCTGCAGAAATGGGACGTCAACCTTGGGTAGTTTATGGTTTGTTGAGAACTTCGGACGCTTTTTCTAAGTCAGTACATGCAAATCAGGTACTATTTTCGATCATTTTATTTGGTCTAGTTTATTTAACTCTTTTTGTTTTGTTTATCTATTTATTAAATAAAAAGATCATACATGGTCCAAGTTTAGAAAAAGAATAATATGGAGACTTTTGCAGGAATTGATTATCAAGTTTGGTGGTTTCTCGTTTTTGGAGCTGTTATTTCTGGCTATGCCATACTGGATGGATTTGATTTAGGAGCGGGTGCTTTGCACTTGTTTTTAGAGAAAGAAGAAAGTAGACGAATTGCCTTGAATGCGATTGGACCTGTTTGGGATGGGAACGAAGTTTGGTTAGTGATAGGTGGGGGTGCTTTATTTGCTGGATTTCCCGTGGCTTATGCGGCCATATTCTCTGCTTTTTATGTCCCCTTTATGATTTTTATCGTGGGTTTGATTTGGCGAGGGGTAGCGATTGAGTTTCGAAGCAAAGAACCGGGTATTTGGTGGCGCAAAATTTGGGATATTATCTATTCTTTTGCAAGCATTACGATTGCCTTATCTTTAGGCCTAATGCTTGGGAATGTAGCTTTAGGCATTCCATTAAATGAATTACATGAGTATGCAGGGGATGGTTTTGAATTTATTAACCCTTTTAGTCTTTTAATAGCAGTTTCTACAATAGCTATTTTCATGATGCATGGGGCCATATTTTTAGCCATGAAAACAGAAAATCGTTTATATGCTAAATTGAGTTTGTTAGCTAGAAGATTTACAATCTTTTTTGTGGTCAGTTTTGGGATTACCTCCATGTATACTCTATTGTATATTCCGCACCTAAGTGATCAATTAAAACAGAATCCCCTTTTGTTCTTACTACCTTTAGGAATGTTTATAGCTATCGCTAATATCCCTAGACAAATAAAAAGACAACAATTTGGCTACGCGTTTATTAGTTCATCCATTACGATTGCGCTTTTATTAACTTTGGTTTCATTTGAGGTATTTCCTACTTTATTACGGGCATCCAATGACCCTCAATTAAGCTTAACGATTTACAACAGCGCTAGTTCCATCAAGACGATGAAGACTTTATTATTGATTGCTGCTATTGGTACACCATTGATTGGAATTTACTCTAGCTTTGTATTCTGGACTTTCAAAGGGAAGGTTGAAATGGATGAAATGAGTTATTAGCAATGAATAAGGATTTAATATTACGAGAAAACTTAGCGATTCAACGGACGATCATGGCGAATCAAACAACTTTGCTGTCCTTTATTCGTACCTCTATGTATTTTTTAGTAGCAGGAATCAGTGTTCAGAATGTTGTTCGATTAGCCCATTTGTCTTGGGTATTCTACTTGTTTTACACCATTTCTGGTTTTTTATTGGTAGGTGGTCTCTTAAATTATTTTCGTCAAAAACGCCTTATTGAAGAGGCCAGAAAAATGGTCGGTCATGCGCAACAAGCTTCTATTTTATAATGGTTTTTGAGCTTTAAATTGAACTACTTCTGCTTTTCCTTGGTGAAGAGGTCCTTCGTCTAAAACACGTTGCTTTTCTTGATTTAAAAGGATTTTTAATCCAGGGAATTCTTTTTCTAGTTCTTTGGCAGAAAATAACCATTCGCTATTTTTAGGCCCACCCGAGTTCAGTCCTAATTGCTGTTTTGTAAAACCTTCTAGGAGAATAATACCACCAGGTTTTAACCACGATACGCAGCGCGCGTAGAAGGGAATTCTTATCTCTATCGGTAAATGGAAATAAGTCAGAGCAATTACATCAAAGGAGTCCAATGGAAATTTTACTAAGGAGGCATCGGCAACATTAAAGTGTAAGCGCGTTTTTTGCTCTGAAGCTAAACGTATCGCTTTTGCTTGACCTTGTTCACTTAAGTCAAAAGCGTGAGTCTCCCAACCTATTTTTGCGGCATATACGGCATCCCTTCCTTCACCTGCACCTGGAAATAGTATTCTTCCTGGTGTCAAGTGAGCTAATTCTGAGGCCATAAAGTCATTCGGATTTGTGCCGTATTGGAACTCTTTTTGTTGATAGCGTTCATTCCACATTGCTTTCATAAGGATAATTTGTAGTTTAGTGAAAAAAAATAAAATGAAAAAAAATCTTCTATTAACCCTGTTTTTGGCTTGCTTCTCTATGGCAGCCTTTGCTCAATCAACTAATCATAAAGTAGTTCTTCAGTTAAATACTTCAGACACTTTAGTTTGGCACGGAGCATTAAAAAATATTTCCAACCTTCAAACTGCCTTAGGTGCAACGACTCAAATTGAATTAGTAGCGCATGGTTCAGGTATCGGTTTGTTACTAGATGGTAAAACCACACAAAAAGCAAAAATCGCTGAATTAGCATCTATGGGCGTTCTCTTCAAAGCCTGTGAAAATACCATTCGTGAGCGTAAAATAGATCGTTCTACGATTTTACCACAAGTAGGAACAGTTCCATCTGGAGTCGCCGAAGTCGTTATTAAACAAGAGGCCGGTTGGGCCTACTTAAAGTACTAATTTTGTAAGGCCGCTACGTTTAGCGGCCTTTTTTACATCCTTCCTGGTAGAATTTGGTTCCAATACAAATACGGCAAAAGGTATTTTTTCATTTGAAACATTGACCAACGTTCTTTCGATTGATCGAATGGAAAGGTTTCAACAGGTTGATTAGTATAATCGAATTCAGCTAATACTAATTTGTCATATCCCGTTATAATAGGACACGAGGAGTATCCTGAATAGGACTCTGTTAGTGTTTTGCCTCGCATAGCAGCCAATAAATTACCCACTACAACAGGCGCTTGCTTTCTGACTGCTGCCCCTGTTCGAGAAGTAGGGAGGCTAGAGGCATCACCAGCACCAAAGATATTTTTATACCTCGTATGTTGTAGCGTGTGTTTATCAACGTCTACCCAACCAGCCGCATTGGCTAATGGACTGTTTTTGATAAAATCAGGCGCAGATTGAGGCGGAGTCACATGTAGCATATCAAACTCTATCCAGTAGGATTGATCCTTATTAGCCTCTCCGATACCTATGAATTTGGCTTTTTTATTCGGGCCATCTACTTCGTCTAGTTTGACAAAAAACTGCGTGTGTATGCCATATTTTTGGATGACCTGTTTTAGTGTATTTTCATATTTTTCTACGCCAAAAACTCGAGTTCCTCCACTCCAAAGCTCTACTTGACTTTTTATCTGGTGCTTACGAAAATAATCTGCGGCTAGATACATGATTTTTTGTGGAGCACCACCACACTTAATGGGTGTATGTGGATTCGTAAATAGCGCCTTGCCTCCTTTTGTGTTTTGAATACATTCCCAGGTATAGGGGGCTGTTTCAAAACTATAATTAGAGCAAACACCATTTTTCCCTAATGTCTCTTTTAAGCCCTTAATATCTCCCCAGTTTAATTGAATTCCAGGTGCAACAATTAAGTAATCATACCCTAGTTCGGTTCCATCTGCTAAGGTTAATGTATTTGTTTCAGGTTGAAATTCTTTCACCATTTGTTGTATCCAAGTGGCTCCTTCAGGAATAACAGTTGATTCATCGCGTTCTGTATCTTCGATATTGAATTCTCCTCCACCTACCAGTGTCCAAGCTGGTTGGTAATAGTGTTTCTTTGCTCCATCTATAATGGCAATGTCTAAGGATGAATCCTTGCGTAATAATTGGGCTGCAATCGAAATGCCTGCATTACCTCCGCCTACTATGGTAATCGTGTGATGAGTTTTCATGGTCTTATCTGTTTTCTGATTTGTAATATTAATTGAATTCAAAGGGGTAATTCGTGATTATAGTCACTATAGTCTATCCGTGTTATATGTCACGAAAAGGCTGAAACAGATAGTTAATCTTTGCTAAACATTTAAACAATACTCAAATGAAAAATCAGGTAAAAATTCTCTTGGTCGGTTTAGTACTAGGTTTAGTTAGTTGCGAAAAATCCGGACCTTTAGATTCGGATCAAGCAAACTTGTCAGCAAGTCTTGCGGCTATTCAACAAAAGGTATCCTCCTTACCTTTGGAGAACTTAGAAGAGGCAGAGAAAGAGCGAATATTATTTATTCGAGAAGAGGAAAAGTTAGCCTATGATGTTTATAATACGATGTTTGACAAATATGGGGTAAACATTTTCCAAAACATTCCCACTAGTGAATTAAGTCACATGGAGGCCATGTTAACGATTATTAAAAAATACAATCTAGTGGATCCGATGGATACAAGTCCTCGTGGGGTATTCAAGGATGCGTCTTTGCAGACTCTATACATGAGTTTAGTTACTCAAGGTAATACGAGTGTTTTAGCTGCCTACCAAGTAGGAGCATTGATTGAAGAATTAGATATTCATGATTTAAATAGTTCTCTTGCTTTGACGAATAATCAAGATGTACGTTTTGTATACGACTTTTTGAATAAAGGAAGCCGGAATCATTTACGTTCATTTTATAAAAACATTAAAAATGCTGGAGGTAGTTACACGCCTATTTATATCACACAAGCGGAATTCGATGCGATTGTTAATTCGCCTACTGAAAAAATGTAATTTTTAATGATAATAGTGATAAATGTCACGAATTAGGTAGGTTTATTAGTCTACTTTAGTTTGACCAAAAAACTATATCAAATGAAAACAACCTATCAAATTGTCATTATTGGCGGTGGAAATGCAGGTATTTCTGTTGCAGCCAAATTATTATTAAAGGATAAATCGCTACAAATTGCGATAGTAGATCCCGCCAATAAACATTATTATCAACCCGCTTGGACACTTGTAGGTGGTGGGGCTTTTAATATTCAAGACACGGAGCGCGACGAGGCGTCTGTTATACCTAAAGGAGTTCAGTGGATAAAGGAGCGTGTGGCTTCCTTTAGTCCTGAAAGTAACGAGATTAATTTAGCGAATGGAGATTCCATCGGGTATAAATATTTAGTGGTCGCTGCCGGAATTCAATTGAATTGGGGCGAAGTCAAAGGTTTACAAGAAACATTAGGACAGAACGGAGTATGTTCGAACTACAGCTTTGTTCATGCACCTTATACTTTCGAATGTATTTCTAATCTCAAGGGTGGCAAAGCCATTTTCCACAATCCACATACACCAGTCAAATGTGGGGGTGCACCACATAAAATTATGTATTTAGCTGCAGATTATTTCCGTAAACACGGAGTATTATCTAAGGTCGGAATAGAATACTGGAGTGGAGCTGCTAAACTATTTGCCGTGCCTAAATATGAGAAAACCCTACTGGAGGTTTGCAAAAGAGGGAACATCCAGTTGAATTTCATGCAAAAATTAGTAGAGGTGGATGGACCAGGAAAGAAAGCTAAGTTTGTGGGGATAGGTGAGGGGAACAAGGACGTAGAAACGTGGGTAAATTTTGATATGATCCATGTGACACCTCCACAAGGGCCACCTACTTTTATTAAAGAAAGTTCACTAGCGAATGCCGGTGGTTGGGTCGATGTGGACAAACATACGTTGCAGCACGTACGATTTGCAAACATATTCTCCTTAGGGGATTCTTCAGGTCTACCTACGAGTAAAACAGGTGCAGCCATTCGTAAGCAAGCTCCTGTTGTGGTAGAAAATATCTTATCCATGATACATGGTCAATCCTTGTCGGGACATTATACTGGATATACGAGTTGTCCATTGGTAACAGGGTATGGGAAATTAGTATTAGCTGAGTTTGATTATAATAATGAACCAATGGAAACATTTCCTTTTGATCAAAGCAAGGAGCGTTGGTCTATGTATGCATTAAAAAGATATGTATTACCTTGGTTATATTGGGCAAAAATATTAACAGGTAAAGCGTAAAAATAAATGGATTAGGTGATGAAAGTCACGCTAATCCATTTTTTAATTTCAGTAATTCGAGACTTAAATTTTTACTATGTCTACAAATACGAACGAGAGTAGTTTATTGAAAAGCTTTTTATATAGTCTGCTGATTGTTTTGCTGGGTATATTTGCTTATTTGAGCTATAATTTAGCTGCTGGAGATAAATCATCCTCCACTGACTCGACTCAAGTATATACAGAGCCAGATTCTAATTTTACCCATGTATGGACCGCACCATCTGACTGGCGGATGATGTATTTAGCTCCTGAGCAAAAAGAGTTAGTATTATATGGGAAAGAATTAATCGCTCATACGTCTAATTATTTAGGTCCAAAAGGTTCCGTGAAGTCGATTTCAAATGGAATGAATTGCCAAAACTGCCATCTAAATGCCGGCACGCAGCCTTGGGGAAATAATTACTTCGCTGTTCAGTCTACTTATCCGAAGTTTAGAGCTCGTTCAGGCGCGGTGGAAGATCAAGTAAAACGGGTAAATGATTGTTTTGAACGTAGCTTAAATGGTCAAGCGTTAGCCGCTGAAAGTAAAGAAATGCGCGCCATTTTAGCTTACATTAACTGGCTAGGAACGGATGTGGCCAAAGGTAAATCTCCTAAAGGTTCTGGAATTTTTAAATTGAAAGGGTTGAAAAGAGCTATTGATCCCGCGAAAGGAGCAGAAGTATACACCGCTAAGTGTCAATCTTGTCATCAAGCAGATGGTGGTGGCGTATTAGCAGAAGGTGGGAAGTCTTATACCTATCCACCGCTTTGGGGAGCTCATAGCTATAATCATGGGGCGGGACTTTACCGGATGTCGAACTTTGCAGGCTATGTAAAATACAATATGCCTCTAGGAGCGACCTATGAAAAGCCACAATTAAGTGACGAAGAGGCATGGGATCTAGCAGCTTATGTGAATTCGATGCCTAGACCGGCAAAAGATTTATCTAAAGATTGGCCAGATATTTCTGGTAAGCCATTTGACCATCCTTTTGGTCCTTATGCTGATCCTTTTCCAGAATCACAACATAAATATGGTCCATATAAACCTATTAAAGAATGGATTAAGAAACACAAGAAATCAAAAAGCTAAACTATGAATTCGAGAAGAAAATTTTTACAAGGTGGTTTATTGACAAGTGTAGCTGCTTTAGCACCCATTGCGGGCTCTGAGGCAAAGTCTATTCCTACAGTTTCGAGCCCAGGAAAACCGGCAACCGGTCAAATTACCATTTTGCAAACAACGGATGTGCATTGCCAATTGCATGCGCATGATGAGCTGTTTTGGGAAAAGGATGAACTTGTTTTCCGCAAAGCGGGTGGCTATGCGCACATGGCTACAGCTTTAGATCGAATGAAGCAAGCAAATCCCGAGAATACGATTACACTTGATACAGGGGATATGTTTCAAGGTTCGATGCTTTCTGTGAAGACGACAGGTCAAGCATTCGTCCCTTTATTAAACGCCATGAATTATGATTTATACCTGCCAGGCAACTGGGAGGTTGTTTATTATAAGAAGAACATGCAGAAATTATTAGGAGGTCTTTTAGCGCCTAAAATTTGTGCGAATATGTACCACGATTTAGGGGATGGGAAAAAGGGCGAGTTAATCTTTCAACCCTACCAAATCATGCACCGTTTAGGCGTTAAGATTGGTTTCTTAGGTTATACGGATCCATTAGTGCCTTTAAGACAATCCCCTTTGTACAGTAAGGGAATTGTTTATACCAAACCAGAGGAAAATCTGAAAGAATATGTCACGCTTTTACGAGAACAAGAGCAATGTGACTTTGTGATTATTTTATCTCACTTAGGTTTATCTCAGCAAATTGCATTAGGTAATAATCCACATTGCGAGGGTGTTGACTATATTTTTGGGGCGGATACCCATGAGCGCGTTCGCAAACCCATTCAAGCAGAATATACGAAGATTGTTGAACCAGGTGCTTTTGGTTCATTTATTGGGAAATTAGATATTCAGGTTAAAGATGGTAAGGTAACTGGATCAACATACGAATTGGTCGAAGTGGATCCTGTTAAATACCCGGCTAAAAAGGAGATTTTAAGTTTAGTTCAGGAATTAGAAGGGCCATTTAAGTCTGAAATTGATAAAGTATTAGGTTACAGCACGCTTCCACTTTATCGCAATTTTGTGGTGGAGAATACGATTGATACACTTATCGTAGATGCCCTGAAATGGAAAGTGAACGCCGATGTGGTTTTATCCAATGGATTCCGTTTCTGCCCGCCACGTGTTCCTGGAAAGGATGGAAAAGTGGCCATTACGGAAGGGTATTTGTATGACATGTTACCTGTAGATTCAACCATACGTACGGCAAAGGCAACAGGTCAACAAATCATGAATTGGTTGGAGAAGGAATTACAGAACGTATTCGCACAAGATGCATCCTTGCGTTTCGGTGGTTGGTTTATTCGTTTCAAAGGTATGCAAGTGGCGTTTAAAGCATTTGAGCGAGTAGGTCATCGGGTTCAAAAAGTGATTATCGGAGGTGCTCCTTTAGAATTAGAGAAATCTTACGTAATGTGTGCCTGTGAGCGTGATGGAGACCCAGAAGACATGCTTTGCCGTATGAAAGGGGTGAAAGAGGCTAAGAATACAGCCTATACACTTCATAGTATGATGAAAGAGTATTTAGCTAAATTTTCTCCGGTGACACCAGTTTTACGTCACGATGCGAAGATTTTAGATGGCCCGCAGACCTTGTTAAGTCAGGTGACTGGGGTGGATTATACGTTTAGATAGGAGATTAAAGAGTAGAGAGTAGAGATAGGGTGTCGATGGGTTCGACATCCTTTTTTTATGCAAGTTAGGTTTAGGCCAAAAAAAAGCTAGCATTCAGATTGCGCTGATGCTAGCTTTAATTTTAGAAAAGTATAATCTCTACTCTATACTTTCTACTCTCCTAATGCGGCAATTGATCTCTAAATTTGCCATATACCCAAGTTCCAGCCGTTGCACTAAGAATAACGACTAGAATGACGATGGCACCAGAACCTACTTGAGCGAAAAGAGGGCCTGGGCATGCTCCGGTTAAGGCCCATCCTAGACCAAAAGTCAAGCCACCTATGATTTGGCCCTTATTAAACTTCTTGTCCGTAAAAGTAATTGCCTCACCGTGTATGGTTTTAACCTTGAATTTCTTAATTAAAAATACAGAGATGGCCCCTACCACTACAGCCGTTCCTATCACTCCGTACATGTGGAAGCTTTGAAGGCGGAACATCTCTTGAATTCTGAACCAAGAGATGATTTCGGCTTTAATGAATACAATGCCAAAAATAACGCCAACTATGCTATATTTTAGGTTATAGTACCAAGGGTGCTTTAATTCCGATTCATTCACACACATGGTGTCTAATGAACGCACTTCAAAATCAGCTGAATTTGTGTGTTGATTTGTCTTATTTTCCATGGGTATTATAAGTGTAAGATGAAGGGTAAAATGAAATTAGCCATAACGAAACCACCTATCATAAAACAGATGGTAGCCACTAATGAGGGCCATTGCA
>JBEBDF010000072.1:0-9762 GCA_041157105.1 Bacteroidota bacterium
GGAAAAATACTCGCTCTAAATGCTTTCATTCCTGGATATACCACTCGCTCTTCATACCCTAAAGCATCCAGGCTTGTTTTATGCCCTAAAAAAACAGCTAAATCTAACTCACAAGAGGCAGGCGTATGTCCTGATCTATTCTCTAAATCCAGAATCGTTTCAAAAGCACCCGCTGCACCGATTAAAACCTCGGGCTTAACCTCTTCACAAGCTTTCATAAGCTGAGCCATTTCGCTCGTCACATAGGCATCTAATCCCTCAATAATTGATAAATTAAACTCATTATCCACCGAAAAAAGGGATTTCAAACGCAATCCACCTAATTCTAAACTCACGCGATAAAGCACTTCATCACCTCTAAACAAAATAAACTCCACACTTCCACCGCCAATATCCATTACTAGACTTGTTTTCTCCCAACGTTCTGGCAAGGAATTTCGTATACCAGCATAGATATATTCTGCTTCTTGCATGCCATCAATAATCAGAATTTGAATGCCTAATTCATCGTAAACCCGTTGAATAAAGACATCTGCATTCGAGGCTCGACGTAAAATACTAGTGCCTATGGCATAAAAATCGGTGGCAACTCCTCCTTTGGAAATAAACAAAGTCCTGAATTCATTTAGAGCAGTCAGTGCTCGATCCATCGCATCTGGCTGTAAAGTGACCTGTTCCATTGCTCCCTTCCCTAATCCAACTGGTCTTTGCAGCTGTTGATCTACTTGAAACTTAGAAATAGGAGAAATTAATAATTGAAAGGTGTTCGTACCGAGGTCCGCAATGGCACAGATTTTTGACATTATGAGTTATTTGGAACAAAAATAAGCCGAAAAGGGGTTCAAGAATAAATAATATTCTTTATTTTAGTAAAAATGTATCCTGAAAAATGCTAGATCCCGAATTCGACGAGAATAAAGAAGACATCCAAGCTTCTATTCAACGCTACGAGAACATGTTGAATCAGCAAGAAAACGCGTTTTTCGATGCAGAGACTTTGGAACAAATCGCCGAACATTACTTTGTTCAATCCCGTTTTGACCAAGCCTTGGAGGCTGTTAATTTAGGTCTTAGCCATTTCAATTATTCCCTGGAATTAATTACGCTAAAAGCCCAAATTTTAGGGGAAATGCAAAAGCCCGAAGAGGCCATGGAACTGATTGAAAATTCCATCCTATTATTCCCTAATGACATCGAATTAACCCTAGTAAAAGGCTATTTATTAAGCCAAATGGGGCAACACGAAGAATCAATCCAACTATTTCTTGCTTCTTTAGATCGTACGGAGGAAAAAGATGAGGTTTATTTCCGAATTGGACTTAGCTATCAAGCTTGGGGGAAACCTCGTGAAGCGGTAGATATGCTGAAGAAGTGTTTGGAGTTAAATTCAGAAAATGAAAATGCGCTAGTCGAACTAGCCAACTGTTTAGATGAGATAGGAAAAATCGAGGAAAGTATCCCCTATTATAAGCAATTCATCGATGCTGATCCGTTTTCTTTCACCGCCTGGTATAATTTAGGTATTGCTTATTCCAAGTTAAAGCAATTTGAAAAAGCGATCGATGCCTATGAATATTCGCTTGCTATAGAACCTACATTCGGTTCTTCCTTATTCAATTTAGGGAATACCTACATGAATATTCAGGAATACGCGAAAGCAGAGGAATCCTATCAATTGTGTTTAAAATACGATGATCCGAATCCAGAATTATATTGCTGTTTAGGTGCTAGTATTGAACGGCAGCGTCGTTTTGATGAGGCATTAATACAGTATAAAGAGGCGATTAAGGTCGATCCTCTTTGGGATGAGGGCTATTATGGTTTAGCTGTTTGTTTGACTGAAATGGACAAATGGTTCGAGGCCTTGCATTTCTTGAAGAAAGCGCTGAAGTTAAATGACACGAATCCACTGTATTGGACGGGATTAGCAGATGTAGAAGCCTATTTAGGTAATCCTGTTTCTTCTGATGAGGCTTATGCCAAATCCATAGATTTAGACTCCTTCTTCGCTCCTACTTGGATAAAATGGGCGCAATTGCACTACGATTTGAATGATTTCGAAAAGTGTGCAGAAATTATGCTTTCCGCCATCGATGAATTGCCAGAAGAAGCAGACTTGTATTACCGAGCAGCTATCTTTTTAATAAAAGCTGGTCAATTCAAAGAAGCCTTTCACTTCTTAGAATCAGGCCTTCTATTGGATTATGATAAACATGAAATAATTTTTGAATATTTCCCTAACATGGAAACACAAAAAGCGATTTACAAGTTAATTCAGCAGTACAAGAAATAATTTTTGCCGTTTATCATTTTATCAATCATTTCTATTTAATAATTTTTTAATTTTCTAGTCAATAAACAAAATACCCCTATGAAGAGAATTATTCTATCGGGTTTACTGCTTTGTCTTTTGCAACCTGCATTAGCTCAACCTAAACCCACTCCATCAACACAAAAGGCATCCGCTAGCCTTCCAATACCTGAAAAGGTAACTGAAGCGGAGGGAATTACGGAATATAAATTAGCGAATGGTTTACGCGTTTTATTATTTCCAGATCCATCTAAACAAACTGTAACCGTTAATATCACCTATTTAGTAGGTTCTCGCCATGAGGGCTACGGTGAAACAGGTATGTCCCACCTGTTAGAGCACATGGTGTTCAAGGGTACGAAAGAGAAACACAAAGAAGTAGCTAAGGAGATCTCGGATCATGGTGCCCAATTTAATGGCACAACTTGGTTAGACCGTACAAACTACTTCGAGACTTTTGCAGCTACAGACGAAAACTTAGACTGGGCTTTAGATATGGAGGCAGATCGTATGATCAACTCACGTATTTCGAAAAGCGAATTAGAAACAGAAATGACCGTTGTTCGTAATGAATTTGAGCGTGGTGAAAACGATCCTGGAAGTGTATTAATGGAGCGTATCGTTTCTACTGCTTTCTTATGGCATAACTATGGTAACTCGACTATCGGTGCTCGTTCTGACATCGAAAAAGTGCCTATCGAGAACTTACAAGCCTACTACCGCAAATATTACCAACCTGATAATGCGGTATTATTAGTGGCAGGTAAATTCGACCCAATCAAAACATTGAAGTTAGTGAATGAGAAATTTGGGGTTATTCCTCGTCCAGAGCGAGTATTAACACCTACATTCACTTCTGAACCTACACAAGATGGCGAAAGAGAAGTAACACTTCGTCGTGTAGGTGATGTTCAAGTGATCGGAATGGCTTATCATATTCCTTCAGGATTACACCCGGATTATGTAGCTGTGGATGTAATGACTGATTTATTAACAGATGCTCCTTCAGGACGTTTGTATAAAGCATTAATTGATACGAAGAAAGCAAGTAGCCAATTTGGAATGACTTTCCAATTGAAGGAACCAGGCTTAGTTTATTTTGGTGCTGAGGTATTAAAAGAGAAATCGTTGGATTCTGTTCGCAAGATCATGGTGGAAACGATTGAGAATTTTGCCAAAACCCCTCCTACCAAAGAAGAGGTTGATCGCATTAAGACAAAAGGTATCAAGAATATCGAATTATTATTAAACAACGCTCAGCGAGTGGGTGTAGGTATTTCAGAATACATTGCACAAGGCGATTGGCGTTTATTGTTCCATACACGTAACCAATTAGAGAAAATAACTCCAGCTGATATTCAGCGTGTGGCAGCTGCTTATTTTAAATCTTCGAATAGAACCACTGGTACCTTCTACCCTACAGAGAAACCAGATCGTGCGGAGATTCCTGAAGCAAAAGACGTAGCATCAGTTTTAAAAGACTTCAAGCCTAAGGCAGCAGTTAGCCAAGGAGAAGCTTTTGATCCATCTCCAGCAAACATTGATGCTCGCACGAAAACCGAGAAAATAGGTGGTGTTCAAGTAGCCTTGTTATCTAAGAAAACAAGAGGTAATTCAGTTTATGCTAGAATGACCTTACGTTTTGGTGATGAAAAATCGTTAATGGGTACAGCTACTGCAGCAGATTTAGCGGCAGATATGTTAACTAAAGGTACAGCCAAGCACACACGTCAACAATTCCAAGATGAATTAGACAAGTTAAAAGCACGCGTGGGTATCTCTGGTGGAGCGACACAAGCGAACGTTTCGATTGAAACAACACGTGAAAATTTAATCCCTGCTATGAGATTAGTGGCTGAGGCATTAAAGCAACCTGTATTCCCTGCTGCTGAATTTGAAAAATTGAAGCAAGAGAATTTAACAGCCATCGAAGGTCAAAAAAGTGAGCCGCAAGCGAAAGGTTCTGAGGCATTAGGCCAATTAAGAGCTGGACACTATGATAAAAAAGACGTTCGCTACCAGCCTACTATGGCTGAGCAAACGGCTAACTATGCCGCTGTAAAATTAGAGGAGTCGGTTAATTTCTACAAAAACTTCTACGGAGCTTCTAATGCAACATTCTCAGCAGTAGGTGATTTTGATGAGAAAGAATTGAAAGATTTAATTGCGGCAGAGTTTGGCAATTGGAAATCTCCAAAGCCATACAAACGTGTCGCAGATGTGTTTAAAGAAACAGGCGGAAAAGCAATTTCTATCGAAACACCTGATAAAGCAAATGCATTCTTCTTAGCTTATCAACCGTTAAAGATTTCTGATAGCGATCCTAATTATGCTGCACTAGAATTAGCTAACTATATGTTAGGTGGTGGTAGCGGATTAAGCTCTCGTTTAATGAACCGTATTCGCCAAAAAGATGGATTATCTTACGGTGTTGGTTCTCAATTCGTAGCTAGTCCATTAGATCAAAGCGGTGCATTCATCGGCTATGCGATCTATGCTCCAGAAAACTTAGCGAAGCTAGAGTCAGCATTCAAAGAGGAAATCGAGAAAGTATTGAAAGAAGGTTTCACTCAGAAAGAAATCGACGAAGCGAAGAAATCTTGGTTACAATCACGTCAAGTGACTCGTTCACAAGACAATGCTTTAGTTGGAAGTTTGAACAGCAACTTGTTCTTAGGCCGTAACATGAAATGGTCTGAAGAATTAGAAAACAAGGTGAAGAGCTTAACTCCAGCCCAAATTCAAGAGGCAACTCAAAAATCAATCGACTTGTTGAAGATGTCCTTCATCAAAGCGGGTGACTATGAGGGAGCAGCTAAGAAAATGGCTGAGAAAGCAAAGAATAGCAGTTCAGAATCAGGAGCGATGGGCGGTGCGCCTAAGCAATAATCCTTTCTGAAAGGAAACAAAAAAGGGAGCTTCTTACGAAGCTCCCTTTTTTATGACTAATTAATATTAGCAGAATTCGTCAAATACACCTTCCAAGTGTCCAGCAATCATATCTGCCGAACGACCTTCGATGTGGTGACGCTCAACAAAATGAACTAATTCACCATCTTTAAACAAAGCAATCGATGGAGATGATGGAGGATAAGGAAGTGTATACTCACGAGCTTTTTGAACCGCTTCTGGATCTACACCAGCGAAAACCGTCACTAATTGATTTGGCTTTTTAGCTGAAGCTGCAACTGCATTTTTTACGCCTGGACGTGCTGTAGAAGCTGAACATCCACATACTGAGTTAAAAAACACCAAGGTTGTACCTGGCTTAGCCATCACCTCTTCCACTTCTGAAGCTAACTTCAATTCTTGGAAACCTCCGGCCACGATATCCATCCGCATAGGATGTACTAAATGTTCTGGATACATATATGTTCTATTTATATTTAATTGTGATAACGCTATTACATAAATCCAAGTTCCAACTTGGCCACTTCTGACATCATATCTTGTTCGTAAGGCGGGTCAAAAGTTAATTCAACAGATACCTCAGCAATTCCTTCAATTTCTCTAACCGCCTTTTCTATGTCAACAGGAATACTTTCTGCTGAAGGACAGGAAGGGGATGTTAAAGTCATCAAGATGTACACATTGTTCACCGGAAAAATCTTGATTTCATAAATCAATCCGAGCTCATACACATCGACCGGAATTTCTGGGTCATAGACGGTCTTAATTGCCTTGACAACTTTTTCCTTTAATTCTACCTCGTTCATTTGACTTGAATTTTCCATTTTAAATAATCGCTTAAGAGAAGGCCAAAGCATAGTGTTGCATTTGTTTAACCATGGAAACTAAACCGTTTGATCTGGTTTGGGCCAAATGCTGGCTCATTCCAATTTGATCAATAAAATATAAATCTGCTGCTAGAATCTCAGCTGGCGTGTGATTAGACAATACCCGAATCAACATCGAGATCATACCTTTCACGATAATAGCCTCAGAATCAGCTTGAAATACGACTAAATCACCTTGCTTTTCGGCATGCAACCAGACACGGCTTTGGCAGCCCTTAATCACATTCTCCTCCGACTTATAGGCATCCGACATAGGCGCTAACTTTTTGCCTAGGTCAATTAAATACTCATATTTATCTGCCCAGTCCTCGAAAAGACCGAACTCCTCAATTAATTCCTCTTGTATATCGTTTATCGCCTGTCCCATCTATTGTAACATTTGTAAAGTCTTCTCTAAGCATAAAACAAAGCGATCAATCTCCTTGAAAGTATTGTAGAACGAGAAAGAGGCACGACAGGTTCCCACTAGGTCATAACGCTGCATCAAAGGCTGTGCACAGTGATGACCTGTACGAATTGCAATGCCAAATTTATCTAACAAAACACCGATATCTTGCGGGTGAACGCCGTCCACCACAAAAGAGATAACCGCAATCTTTTCAGGGGCTGTACCCACAATCTTTAAACCGGGAATGGATTGTAATTTCTTCGTAGCATAGGCTAATAAAGCCTCTTCCTGTGCTGCAAGCGCCTCTGCTGGAATAGCTTGGACGTAATCCAAAGCAGCTCCAAAAGCAATTACATCTGCAATATTAGGCGTTCCTGCCTCAAATTTATAAGGTAATTCATTGTAGGTTGTTCCACTGAAACTCACCTCTTTTATCATTTCCCCGCCTCCTTGGTAAGGTGGCATTGCCTCTAATAATTCGCGCTTTCCATACAACACGCCCACTCCGGTAGGACCGAACAACTTGTGTGCAGAGAAAACGAAGAAATCTAGATCCAATGCTTGCACGTCCACAGCTAAGTGAGCGACAGATTGAGCTCCGTCTATTAGGACTTTGGCTCCCACTGCATGAGCTAAAGAAATGATTTCTGCAATCGGGTTAATGGTTCCAATCGCATTAGATACGTGGTTGACAGCAACAAGCTTTACTTTCGGATTCAATAATCCTTTTAATACTTCAATGTCTAGAACGCCTTCATCACTCACTGGAATCACTTTGATCTCTGCCCCTTTCTCCTCCGCAATCATTTGCCAAGGCACAATGTTCGAGTGGTGTTCAAGGTTAGAAACGATGATTTGATCCCCTTTTTCCACATTTGCCCGGCCAAAAGTCTGAGCGACTAAATTAATTCCCGCTGTGGTTCCAGAGGTGAAGATAATTTGATCTGTAGAGGGTGCGTTTAAGAAAGCAGCTAGCTTCTTTCGCGTTAATTCATAAGCAGTTGTGGCGCGTTCAGCCAAAGTATGAATACCACGGTGAATATTCGCATTATCCTGCTCATAATAAGCTGTAAGCGCATCCATAACGGCTTTGGGCTTCTGTGTGGTCGCCGCATTATCAAAATAAATCAAAGGAGCCTTGTTTACCAGCTGATGTAATACAGGGAAATCTGCTCTGATTTGATCTATATTTAATTTTTCCGCCATGATTATATCGCTAAGGAAGTCTGGATTTTAGAAATAATTTTATCTGTCAAACGTGACTTCGTTTCTTCGTGTGTCACGCGATCAATCACCTCTTGAACAAAGGCTAGTAACAATAAAGTTCGTGCATTCGCTAAAGAAATACCTCTTGAACGTAAATAAAACAAAGCTTCCTCATTCAATTGACCTGTCGTGGTTCCGTGTGAACATTTCACATCATCCGCCCAAATCTCTAATTGAGGTTTCGTATTCATCGTTGCTCTAGTGGAGGCAAGAACGTTTTTACAGCTTTGGAAGGCATTCGTCTTCTGTGCATCAGGACGCACAAAAATCTTTCCATTGAACACGCCTGTCGCATTGCCCATCAACACGCCTTTGTATAATTCGTGAGATTCAGAATTCGGCTTGCGGTGATCCACGACCGTATGAGAATCCATTAACTGGTTCTCTCCTGGCACATAAAGTCCATTCAGGTTAGATACCACATTTTCTCCATCACTGTAGAAATGTAGGTTATTACGTAAATATTCAGCATTCAATGAGAAGGTGAATAAATCCACTTGACTATCAGAAAGCTGCGTAATGAAGGTATGATCGATGTGTGATGTATTTGCGGCTAAATCTTGTTCCTTCACATAGGTCAAGTTCGCCTTCTCGCTCACATATATTTCTTGCACAAAATTAGATAATACTTCTGCTGATCCCTCCTTCGTAAAAGCGCGTTCAATCAAGGTTAAGGAAGCATCTGCCTCTAAAAACACGATTAATCGACTTTGAATTGCAGAAGCTTTCGAAGCAGAAACGATAAAATCGTGTGCAATGGCTTCGTCTACCGAAACCCCTGCCTTTACCCATAATACCTGGGTATCAGCCACCAAAGCCGTATTTAAATCATACAAAGAGTTTTGATCTAAAATTGGTTGTCTTTGCTCCCATTTCGCAGCAAGTGCTGGATTAGAGGCTAAAAATGCATCGAATGAGATGAATTCAACTCCGGCAGGCAAAGATCCCTGGAAACAGGTGTTGCCATTTTGGGTTTGTAAGCTTGCCTTCGAGGATTCATTTAAGGAAGCAGGAGTCCAATCTAGGTCTTTTTCATTCCAAGACTTCAAGGACGCATACTTCCATTCTTCCCATTTATTGGTGGGAAAACCTTTGGCCTTAAAACGCTCTAAGGCCTCCTTCTGAGTCGCTGAGCTTAATTCTGTATACAACATCTTATTCTCCTAAAGCTGAAATGATCCAATCGTATCCACGCTCTTCTAATTCAAGCGCTAATTCTTTTCCACCTGATTTAACGATTTTTCCTTTGTATAATACGTGTACGAAATCTGGTATGATATAATCCAAAAGACGTTGGTAGTGAGTCACTACAATCGTCGCATTATCTGGGGATTTCAATTTATTCACTCCTTCTGCCACAATACGCAAGGCATCGATGTCTAGTCCGGAGTCCGTCTCGTCCAAAATAGCCAACTTAGGTTCTAACACCGCCATTTGGAAGATTTCATTTCTTTTTTTCTCACCACCAGAGAAACCTTCGTTCAAAGCACGAGATAATAAACTTTGGTCAATATTCACATAGCTCATCTTTTCTTTGAACATCTTCAAAAACTGAACAGCGTCCAAAGCTTCCTCCCCACGGTACTTCCGAATTTCATTTACCGCTGACTTCATAAAGTTCGTCGTAGATACACCCGGAATTTCTACTGGGTATTGAAAAGCAAGGAATAAACCCTCTGCGGCACGTTCTTCAGGGGCTAGATCTAATAAATCCTTACCCAAAAAATCTACCGAACCTCCTGTCACCTCATAATCCTCACGTCCGGCTAAAACAGACGCTAAAGTTGATTTACCTGAACCATTCGGTCCCATGATCGCGTGAACTTCTCCCGCTTTGATCTCTAAATTAATCCCCTTTAAGATTTCCTTCTCTCCTATTCTTGCTTGTAAATTCTTTATTGAAAGCATGGTATGTGTTTTTAATCTGGCTATTTTACTCCAATTGAAACGCAAAATTAAGGCCAATGGTTTTGAAAAACTAGACTTTATTTAGATTCACT
>JBEBDF010000073.1:0-9646 GCA_041157105.1 Bacteroidota bacterium
TTATACGATTTCCAAATCCGAAACGAGAAATTCGAATCCTTCCTAAAAGCGCTGCTTCGAATCTATGGAGGGAATCTGTACACTCAATTCGTTAGTATTTCAGAGGCTGACTTCGCGCATCAAATTAAAATTCCACCGGCAGAGGTAGAACGAAATCTGGCTTTGCTGGAGAAATTCGAATTGATCGAGTACGATAAGCAAAATGGATTACCTAAACTCATTTTCTTAACACCCCGAGCGAATATTGAAAATCTGCCGATTCTTTGGTCGGAATATTTGAAGAAAAAGGAGCGAACGAAGAAGAAAATTGATGCCATGGTTCATTATGTCAAGCATACCGAGGCTTGTAGGACCTTATTAATTACGTCGTATTTCGGGGAGTCGTTACAGCAAAGCTGTGGTATTTGTGATCATTGCTTGCAGCGTAAAAAAGAAGCCTCCGGGAAAAATATTCCCGAAGGCCTCGAAGCAGAACGCAAATTGATTCTGAATTATTTGAAGAACGGACCTTTATCCGTTCAAGATCTAGTTGAATGCCTCCGCCCTTTGGCCTCATCTGAGGCGCTTCGCATCATCCAATTCAGCTTGGAGATGGGCGAAATTCACTATAACGCCGCGGACGAATTAGCGATCGGTTCTGCCTGAAAAATAAATTTTACCGGGCTTTTCACCTGCTCTTTCAATAAAGCTAAAGCTAATACCTCCTTCGCATCGTCCACATAGTGGAAGCTCAAATCCGATATATAATGTGCCTCGATTTCTTCCACATCTTTGCGGTTTTTCGAACACATGATAATCTCCTTGATTCCCGCTCTTTTAGCTGCTAAAATCTTCTCTTTGATTCCGCCTACTGGTAAAACTTTTCCACGTAGCGTAATTTCACCCGTCATCGCTAACTTCGATTTCACCTTGCGCTGTGTTAATGCTGAAGCAATCGCCGTTAGCATCGTAATCCCGGCAGATGGACCATCTTTAGGCACCGCCCCTGCTGGAACGTGAATATGCAAATTGTATTGATCAAAAATACGGTAATCAATGCCGTATTCATCCGAATGTGCTTTCAAGAAACTCAAGGCTGCCATGGCAGACTCTTTCATCACATCACCTAGTTGACCCGAAAGGGTTAGGACACCTTTTCCACGGTTCAATAAAGTTTCGATGAATAAGATATCACCTCCTACCGGAGTCCACGCTAAACCGGTTACAACACCTGCGTATTCGTTGTTTTCATAAGAATCCTTATCAAAGTGCTCCTGGCCCAATAATTTAACTACCTCTGTAGCTGAAATTTTGTGCGGATATTCCTGGTCCATCGCAATCAATTTCGTGATTTTACGCACTACTCTACCGATCTCTTGCTCCAGTTTACGAACTCCAGATTCGCGAGTATATCCTTCGACTACCTTTTGGATGGCTCCATCGTTCATCGAGAACTCTGCCCTCTCTAGACCATGTTCTTTCTTTTGCTTAGGCAATAAGTGCTTTTTCGCGATTTGGACCTTCTCCTCCATTGTGTAGCCGCTCACCTCGATAATCTCCATACGATCGCGCAACGCTGGGTGAATGGTATCTAAATTATTCGCAGTCGCAATGAACATCACCCGAGATAGATCGTAATCACACTCTAGGTAATTATCCATGAAGCCGCTGTTTTGTTCCGGATCTAAGACCTCTAACAAAGCAGACGAAGGATCGCCGCGGTGGTCAGAACCGACCTTATCGATCTCATCCAAAATAAAAACCGGATTCGATGATCCTGCTTTTTTAATACTTTGAATCACCTTGCCTGGCATCGCGCCCACATAGGTTTTTCGGTGCCCTCTGATTTCTGCCTCATCACGCAGACCGCCTAATGCCATACGCACGTATTTACGTCCTAAAGCCTTCGCAATCGAACGTCCTAAAGACGTCTTTCCTACACCCGGAGGGCCATAAAGACATAAAATAGGGGCTTTCATATCGCCTTTCATCTTCAATACCGCTAGGTATTCGATGATGCGTTCCTTTACTTTTTCTAAGCCAAAATGATCCGCATCTAACACTTTTTTCGCCTTCGCTAAATCAAAATTATCTTTTGTGAATTCACCCCAAGGCAAATCAGCTAATAACTCGACATAATTCATTAACATCGGATATTCACCTGACATGGAATTCGTGCGCTGAAGTTTAGAGAGTTCTTTTTGGAAGAAATCGTTTACCTCTTTCGACCACTTCTTCTTCGCCCCTTTTGCACGTAAGCCGTCCAATTCTTGCTCAGGACTCTCCACGCCTAATTCCTCTTGTAAGACTTTAATCTGCTGGCGAATGTAATAGTCGCGTTGCTGCTGGTCGATGTCACTTGAAGCCTTGCTCTGAATTTCACGCTTCAACTCCAGGTGCTGAATATCTTTCAACATGTGCTCTAGCAAGTGAGTCGCCTGTTCGATACCATCTAAAGTTTCTAATAGAGCTTGCTTCTCCTTCAATTCCGCATTGATATTCGAGGAAAGGAAGTGTACTAAAAAGGCAGAGGATTCGATGTTATCCAGGGCAATTTGGGCCTCGCGGGGAATCTCTGGGTTGAGATTCAATATCTTCAAAGCACACTCTTTTAAAGTTGAAACGAGTGCTTTATTTTCTTTATTTAGCTTCTTAGGGAATGTGTCCTCTATGTAAGAAACACGGGCTACTAGATTGGGCTCGGTTTTGATGAATTCACTTACTTCAAAACGCTTGCGACCCTGTACAATGATGGTGGTATTTCCACCAGGCAAAACGAACATTTTTACAATGTGCGCGACTGTACCTATTTTATATAAATCATCTGGCGTGGGCTCCTCTTTCGAATTATTCGCCTGCACTAATACACCGATGGTGCGATCGCCTTTGTAGGCTTTCTTTACGAGGCGAACAGATTTTTGGCGAGAGACCGTAATCGGAATCACCATTCCGGGAAACAAGACGATATTGCGAATAGGAAGAATAGGCAATTGGTCTGACAAAACGCCCATTTTGTCATCATTGTCCATCCCTTCTGATCCGATGGGAATCAATTCAATATTTTCAAAATCAGACATCTCAGAAAGCTGTAAATGCTTAAAAAGGTCATTTGGATTATTCATACCACATTTTTAAATTCTACTCCTCAAGGAGCAGACGATATTAATCAATTTTTATGCCAAACGACAAGATGGCAGTATGATTATCTTGATAATTGTTGAACCTCTTGTGTTTTACGAAAAAGATAGGACTTCTTTTGGCCCTGAAAAGACCAGGAAACAAGGTTCGTTTGGTCTTCAAACTCATCTAACAATAAAGAGTTCTCGAGATAGGATCCGATTAAGTCAGACGAGCTAGGAATTTCAATATACACCCAAATCACATCTTGCTGCTGCTCTGTCCCTAACCAACGATAAGGTGTGGAGATTTGCTTGCCAGCATGAAACCTAAAATGCTTCCGAAGGTAGGTATCTAACTCTTTTTCTGAGGCTTCATCTCCTGGAATCATTCGGAATTTCTTTCCTAAGTTCGAGCTCATGGTTTGCTCTAGATCATCCTGAAATAGGCGAATGCTAATTTCCCAGCTTTGCTCCTTTTGATTATAGCTCATCTCCGTCACCGAACTATGAAAGGGGTGTAGATCAGGTAAAAATAGACCCAAAAACAGAACCAGCAGTTTCAATTAGAAAAAGGCTTTAAAGATATCGTTTCCAAACGTATAGGCCATCAAGGCAAGCAAGATAATCATGCCCACCTGCTGCGCTTTTTCTAACACCTTTTCAGAGGCTGGTTTTCCAGTCGCCATTTCATAAAGTAAGAAAATCGCGTGTCCTCCATCCAAAGCTGGAATAGGCAAGATGTTCATGAAGGCCAAAGCCATAGATAATAATCCTGTTAACATCCAGAATCGATTCCAATCCCATACGCCACCGAACATTTGGGCGATACCAATAGGACCGCTCAACGCTTTCGATGCCGAAACATCCCCAGAAGCAATTTTCTTGAAACCTTTGACATTATCCGTGATGACAGAGAAGGCACGACCTGTTCCAATACTCGCTGCCTCAGAAAACGAATAATCTTCGCGGGTTACCTGAATCAACATCTCAGGAATAAATCCAATTTGGCCGGAAGAAGCCACTTGCATTGTTAGCGTATCTGCCACGCCTCCGCGTTGAATTCCTAAGCGAATCTGCTTACCAGCACGCTTTGAAAGCAATTCTTTTACCTCATGGTAAAAATGTACCGGAGTCGAATCTACCGAAGTGATTACATCCCCTTTCTTTAAACCTGCCGCATAAGCAGGCAATAATTCGGTCGGCTTCGAAGCTGAGAATTTATCGAAGAATCCTGGCTCTTCTGGTGCAGCTACTTCAGCTACCTTAAATGCTGCCATCGGCTCGATGAAACCCGCTTTTTTATCACTTAATTTTTCAATGAAATTTGAAGGAATTTTGATCTCCAAAGTTTGGTCCCCTCGTTGCACCGTATAAGACGAATTCTCGCCTAATAAGACATCTGAAGCCCGTAAATCAGACAATTGCTTGTAATCAGCCCCATTCACACGAATGATTTTATCACCCGTTTTCAAACCGATTTGTTGCCCTAATTCCAAAGCCACAATTCCATTTTTGTTCAACTCTTCTTTCGAAATAAAGTTGTTCCCGTTCGAATAAGTCAAGCAAACGAAGATCACCACACCCGTAATTACGTTCACTATCACACCTCCAAGCATCACGATTAAACGCTGCCAAGCGGGTTTAGCACGGAATTCCCAAGGTTCAGGATCTTTCGCTAAGGTTGCCGCATCTTGCGTTTCGTCAATCATACCAGCAATCGAAACATAACCTCCTAGCGGGAACCAGCCTAAACCATATTCGGTGTCGCCTACTTTCTTCTTGAATAAAGCGAAGTTTAATAAGGTAGGAATAGGGAACATAAAGTCGAAGAAAAGATAAAACTTCTCGACTCTCATTTTAAACCATTTGGCCGTAATAAAATGACCAAACTCGTGCAATGTTACTAAAATTGACAACCCTAAAATCAGTTGTCCTGCCATCACTAAACCTTCCATAATTCGTTATTTTCTATTTTTATCCACCCATTCCTGGGCCATGATTCTACTTAATTTATCACTTTCAATGTAACCCTCTAATGTCGGATTCGCGATAAAAGTTCCCTGATTCATCACATATTCGTTCAAATCAGACATCGCTAAAAATCCAATCTGATCCTCTAAAAATGCCGCCACCGCCACTTCATTCGCGGCATTCAGCAAACAAGCCCTATTTCCTCCCTGCTCCAGCGCCTGAAAAGCCAATCCTAAATTGCGGAATGTCTTCGTGTCAGCCTGCTCGAAAGTCAAGGACGGATATAATTTAAAATCAAAACGAGGGAAACTCGCCTTCATCCGATTCGGGTAGCCTAAGGCAAACTGAATCGGTAATTTCATATCCGGCAAGCCTAATTGCGCCTTAATCGATCCATCTTCAAACTGCACTAGCGAGTGAACTATCGATTGCGGATGCACCACCACCTCAATTTCGGATGGTTTTACATCAAACAACCACGCCGCTTCGATCACCTCTAAACCCTTGTTCATCAAACTGGCAGAGTCGATCGTAATCTTCGCTCCCATCGACCAATTCGGGTGTTTTAAGGCTTGTGCCCGCGTTACTTGGGCTAATTGCTCCCGGCTAAATCCTCTAAAAGGACCACCTGAAGCAGTTAATATCACTTTTTCAATCGGATTATGGGACTCGCCCATCAAACATTGAAATATGGCCGAATGCTCTGAATCGACAGGCAAAATAGGTACACCCATCTCCCGAGCTAGGGGCATAATCAGGGCTCCCGCCACCACTAACGTTTCCTTGTTCGCTAAGGCAATTGGCTTGCCCGCTTTGATCGCTTTCACCGTAGGTAATAAGCCCGCATAACCTACTAAGGCCGTTAATACGATATCGACAGAATCCAAAGTCACCACTTCTTCGAGAGCTTGAGCACCCGCATGCACCTGAATTCCTGTTTCTGATAAAGCCTGTAAAACTTCTTGATATTTCGCCTCATTCCCAATCACCACATGGGCCGGTTTCCAGGCTAAAGCTTGGGTAATGAGTAGGTCAGCTTGGTTTTGAGCAGTTAAAACCTCTACCGCAAACTCAGATGGATGCTCCGCAATCACCTCTAATGCCTGTGTTCCGATGGAACCCGTGCTGCCTAAAATAGCAATTCTTTTCATCGAAGCATCGCGGTTATTTGTTCCACAAAACTGATCCACACCTGTGGATACAACAGTGTCATCGCTACAATTCCAAACAAGGCCCCGTATAAGTGTGCACTGTGGTTCACGAAATCACGGCTACGTTTATCCATTTCCACTGAATACCAAGTAAACAAACCGGCATAGATAAATCCAGGGATTCCGAAGAAACCGAATAAGTAAATTTTCTCTGTTGGGAAGAATAAAATCCCCGCAAAAATCACGGCTGAAACCGCTCCTGAGGCACCTAATGAGTTATAATTAGGATTATTTTTCTGTTTGAAAAAGGTAGGCAAATCTGCCACTACGATCGCCAAAACATAAAACAAAATATACAATTCCGACGCAATGGACGGAAATAATTGATTAAAAATCTGCTCTAATTGAACCCCAAAAAAGAAGAAAGAAAACAAATTAAAAAACAAGTGCGTAAAGTCCGCGTGGATAAATCCCGAGCTAACAAAACGCCAATATTCGTTTCTGTGTTGAATCCGGTAAGGGTTCATCAGCATCTTTCCCATTAGCTCTGGCTTTTGCCAAGCAACAAGAGAAATGATAACCGTCAAAGCGATAAGAAAAATCGAGACCATATAACAACAAAACTACGTTAAACTTCTCGATCAACCAACCCGCTCATGAACTTTACTAAGGCTGATTTTTGGTCATCGGAAATAGCTAGGGCTTGGATTTCTTCGAAAGCTGAATCGAAATAAGAGGCGATGACTCCCTCCGTCTCCTGTTTCAAACCTAAAGAATCATAAATTGCAGTCACTGCTTGTACTTTTTCTGCTGCCACATAGTCCGTAGCAGCCACCCAGTTTTCCAATGAAGCGAGCGTAGATCCCGTCGCTTTCTCAAATGCTTTTATCAGTAAATAGGTTTTTTTATTGGCTAAAATATCTCCGCCTGGTTGTTTCCCAAATTTCTCCGGATCGCCATAGACGTCTAATAAATCGTCTTTTAATTGAAATCCTAGGCCGATCGTTTCTCCGATGCGGTACAAAGAATCACTCACTGAAGCAGGAACAGAGGCTAACAAGCCCCCCATTTCCATCGAAAATCCAATCAAAACAGAGGTCTTCAAACGAATCATCTCAATGTATTCTTCTACTTTCACATCGTCACGGCTCTCGAAATTCATGTCGAATTGCTGTCCCTCACACACTTCCGCTGCGATGCGAGAAAGGCGTCCTAACAAATGTTGAAAAGCCTCTAGGCTCAAACCTTGCACCTTATTCAGGTATTGATACGCATTCACAAGCATCACATCGCCAGAAAGAATGGCAATATTGTCATTCCATTTTTCGTGCACCGTTTGCTTACCGCGACGCAGAGGAGCTTTGTCCATAATATCGTCGTGCATCAAGGTGAAATTGTGGAAGATTTCTACCGATAGAGCCGCTGGAACCTGCTTTTCCCAATCGGATTTGAACAGGGAATAGGTCAATAAACAAAGGACAGGGCGGATCCGCTTGCCGCCTAAACTCATTAAATAATGAATGGGGTCGTAAAGCTCGTTCGGGTTTTGGCCTATATCTAAACGACTAATTTCCTCTTCGAGGGCTGCTAAAAATGCTTTGTTCATCTTATCTATCTACTTCTCCCATCACTAAATCCAAAGATCCGATGATGGCAACTAAATCTGCTAAATAGGTTCCTTTCGCCAAATAGGGCAGCACCGAAAGGTGGTGGAAAGAGCATGCGCGCACTTTCAAGCGTTCTGGAATATCAGAGCGACCGTCTGTTCGAATAAAGAATCCGAGTTCCCCTTTCGGATTTTCGGCCCTCACATAGGCATCCATCGCCTTAGGACGGATCTTTTTAGGGACCAAAGCCTGAGGATCAAACTCCCTCGTCCTTTTCTCATCCCCCAGCAAGGCCACTAAACATTGTTCAATAATCCTCACAGATTCCTCGCATTCACGAAGTCGAACGTGATTTCGATCCCAACAATCCCCTACCGTACCCATCGCACCCTCTCCTACTGGAATATCAAATTCTAGTTCTGGATAAACCGAATAGCCATCGATGCGACGTAGGTCAAAAGGCAAGCCCGAACCCCGCAATACCGGACCTGTACAGCCATAATTAATGGCCGCATTCAGGGGTAAAACACCTACATTCGCGGTTCTTTTTATGAATATACTGTTATCTTCTACTAATTGTTTTACTTCTTTAATCGTGCTTTTGATCACTGGAATCAATTGCTGCACCTTCTCTTCAAAACCTACAGGCAAATCATAGAACAATCCTCCTACCCACACATAATTATACAACATCCTCGCCCCCGATAGCCATTCTAGCAAGCGCTGAATATCCTCTCTATCCCGCATTAGCCATAAGAAAGGGGTATAGGCGCCAATATCTAAACCATAGGTACCAATTGCGACGCAATGCGATGCGATACGATTCAATTCTGCTACTAGTACACGAATGTACTCGATTCGTTTGGGCAATTTGCCCGTCAAATCCAGCATCTTTTCCACTGCCATCACATAGGCATGCTCCGAATTCATCGCGGCCATATAGTCCAAACGATCCACGTAAGGGATGATTTGGTTAAACGGCAGCGCTTCGGCATGCTTCTCAAAACAACGGTGTAAATAACCTAGGTGAGGTACAACTTCCTTAATCCACTCGCCATCTGAAATCACCTCTAAACGGAGAACTCCATGGGTCGATGGATGTTGGGGCCCAAGCGAGATAATCATCTCCTCCGATTTCAAATCCTCTACCCGAAATTTATTCGGATCAGAATTCTCAAAATTTTCGGGAAGAAATTGATACTGGATGGGATTCATTAAACAAAAATGGGAAATCTAATGGGTAAAAATAAATTTTTTAGGGTATTTTTAGGAAAGGCTTTGGGAAAAAAAGAAATTCTTCTACCTTTGCATTCCGTTTCGAGCAGAGGCGGATAAATGATTTATCTATTATGGCAAAGAAAGGAAATCGCATTCAAGTTATCTTAGAATGCACTGAGCACAAAGAAACTGGTCTTCCAGGCATGTCTCGCTACATCACTACGAAAAATCGTAAAAACACAACAGCACGTATTGAGTTAAAAAAATACAACCCTGTTTTGAAAAAAGTTACTTTACATAAAGAAATTAAATAGGTTGACCCATGGCTAAGAAAGTAGTTGCAACTCTGAAGAAAGAAGGTGGCGTTAAGTACGCTAAGATCATTAAGGCGGTTAAGAACCCTACAACAGGAGCTTATACCTTCAAAGAAGAAATCATCCTTCAAGATGAAGTTAACGCAGTGTTGAAAAACTAATTTTTCAATACCCGTTACCCTATCTTTAAAAAATTGAAGTCCCTTCTTGAAGGGACTTTTTTTATTTTGCTTACCTTCGCATTGTATTTTAAATCACCTCATGGGATTATTCGATTTTTTCAAAAA
>JBEBDF010000074.1:0-9309 GCA_041157105.1 Bacteroidota bacterium
AAGGCTTCAGGCAAAAGCCCGTCCAAAAAATGCATTTATGCGAGGCAAAAATACGAAAATATCTGATAGCCTCGACATCAAAAATGCCTTAACGCTGAAAACCTTGCAATTTTATTTCGGTTAGTTTTCGCTTCGTGTCCATCGGGAAATCGCCCTTCATCATCCAGTCGTAATAAGAGGGGTCAGACTTCAAAACTTCCATCACCGGTTTGCCTATATGTTTGCCAAAATTAAAGCAAGGCACCCGGTCCTTGTTGTAGGCCATGCGGTTAGCATAGTCAATTGAATTAGAGGCGCTTAACTCATGTAATTTATCCATGTCGTTTTGAATCGGGAAGACTTCTTTGCCGTCCGCATCCTTTATGGACTTGTTTGCGTAGTGTTTTACTTGGGCATTTAATACCTCAAGCGTTGCTAACACATCCGCCTCAGCTCCGTGGGCTCCGATTAATTCTTTACCACAATAAAATTGGTAAGCAGCAGTTAAGTTGCGAGGCTCCATTAAATGGAAAATGCGTTGTGCATCCACCAATTTTCTGTTTTTCATGTCAAAATCCACCTCAGCGCGAAGCATTTCCTCCACTAACATAGGTACATCGAAGCGGTTGGAATTAAAGCCAGCTAAGTCGCATTCATCTAAAAAAGCGGATAAAGAGCGAGCTACCATACGAAAAGTAGGCTCATCTTTCACGTCCTCATCATAAATCCCGTGAACTAAAGATGCCTCGAGTGGAATCGGAATGCCCGGGTTCACGCGACGCGTTTTCACCTCCACGGTTCCGTCTAGATTGGCTTTGGCAATCGAAATTTCCACAATGCGATCGCGGTTAATTTGAATGCCGGTCGTCTCTAAATCGAAAAATGCTAGAGGTCTCTTTAGTTGTAATTGATGTTCCATGGGATTTTTTAAAATGGGCCAAAGCAAAGATAAGTTATTATTACCTTTGTCGAATGAATTTTCAACCGAAAGCGCTTTTTTTTGACTGGGATCATACCCTGTGGGATCACGATTTGAATGCCCGAGAAGTATTACTGGATTTAGCGGTTGAATATGAGCTCGACATCGAGCCGGAGAGCTATTGGTCGACCTTTGAAAAAATCAACAATGGTTTATGGGACCAATATGCTGCTGGTGAGATTTCGCAGGCAGAATTACGGGAGATCCGTTTCGTTCGCTTTTTTGAGGAGGTTGGCATTCAGGGACCCGCGCAGGAATTCGGGGATAAATACCTTTTCCGCGCGCCAAGAAAAACGAATTTAATGCCGGGCGCTTTTGAGCTTATTCAAGATTTAGCGGAATATTTTCCCTTATACATTTTAACGAATGGCTTCGATGATATTCAATACGTAAAGATTGAAGGAGCCGGCATGCATTCTTTTTTCAAAGAAATTATCACCTCTCAGCAGGTGGGGACCAAGAAACCGAATCCTCAATTTTTTCATTATGCTTTATCTCGTGCTGGAATTCTAGCCGAGGAGGCCTTAATGATTGGGGATCATGTGGAGGCGGATGTGCGCGGTGCTTTGCAGGTGGGGATTCCGGCGATTCATTACAATCCCTTTTCAATGGAAACGGATTTGCCTCACGAAATTCAACACTTGGATGAGCTGAGGGTTTTACTCAAAAATGGATAATTGGTTATCGCTCGATTTGCGATCAAAAATCTTCTTATCTCGGATGAATTTCTTGTTCTCTTCTAGAAATAGGATGAATTTCTCGATTTGCTCGTATTGAACACTGAAATCGATATTATTCACGTCGTATGATTCTACGTACACCTGCTTAAAATCCGTAATAACGTAGTCTAGGCGCTGAATTCCGTATTTTTGAAGTCCTAAGAGGTACAGATTTTGGTGGTTAGTTAAAAAGCGATTTGGCTCATAATAAGCCGTACTTTTTAAATCGAAAGCCACCGTCTCGCCCACACCATCTACATAACCGTATATCTGGGCGTTTTTGTAGCGGGATTCAACGTAAAATTGGGTCTTGTATTTCGCTGGCAACAAATCACGGGCTTGATCGATGATTCCCTCCGCAAAGGCTTCTTCATTCTCTCCTAAAGTGACAGCTCGCTCGAAATCGATCCCTTTTTGCTGTGCATTCGTCGTTGGTTTTCTCACCCGATTAATGCGGTCAATTAACTCAATTTCATCCACAATGATTTTACCATTCCCGTCACGAGACTGGTTCACATAGAGATTAAATGAATTTAAAAGGGTAGGATACAAGCGGTAAATCATGTCGCAATTTATTGAATTTGGAGGCGAGTCACAATCTCATCTTCGATTAAATGCGATTTTGTGATCTCTGCCACATCTTCCACTTGTACATTGCCGTAGAAAACGCCTTCTGGGTAAACGACCATCGTGGGGCCTTTTCCACAGAAATCAAGGCAACCTGATTTTTGGACGCGGATTTTAGCGGTTCCTCCTTGTGTGACATAACTTGCTCTAAAGGCGTCGACTAATTCCATTCCGTGGCCAGAACCACAACATTTTTTAGGAGCATCTTTGTCGTTAGCGCAGATAAATACGTGTTTTTCGAAATGCATATAATTAGTTATTTAAAAGTAATAAGATAGGACAATGGTCCGAATGCTTTACGTCTGGAAGGATGGACGCATGTTGAATTTTTCCTGCCAAAGTCTCAGAAACCATCTGGTAATCAATTCGCCAGCCTAAGTTTTTACCTCGAGCTCCTGCTCGGTAAGACCACCAGCTGTAGTGATGCGGTTCCTGGTTCACGGCTCTAAATGAATCTACGAAACCGCGGCTCACAAATCCATCCATCCATTCGCGCTCCTCAGGGAGGAAACCAGAACTGTTTGCGTTGCCTTTAGGGTTGTGAATATCGATGGCTTTGTGGCAAATATTGTAATCACCTGAGATGACTAAATTGGGGAATTCAATCTTGAGGGCGTTAATGTAATTTTGAAAATCGCCTAACCAATCCATTTTGAAGGCTTGACGTTCATCTCCGCTTGAACCAGATGGCATGTAAACGGACATCACGGAAAAGCCGTCGTAGTCAGCACGCAAAACACGGCCTTCTGCATCGTATTTATCGATTCCGCAACCTACGGATACGTTGTTTGGCCTAATCTTACTAAATATCGCAACCCCTGAATAACCCTTTTTCTGAGCGGAATGCCAATAGACTTCGTAGCCTAACGCAAAGATTTCTGACAAGTCCACCTGCTCGATTTCTGCCTTTAATTCTTGAATACAGACGATGTCTGGACTTTCTTCTTGAAGCCAAGAGATGAAACCTTTCGTGATGGCGGCACGGATGCCGTTGACGTTGTAACTAATGATCTTCATTCGGGAATACCTCAGTTTTGAAATAATGAATAATATGGGCCTTTAGGAGTATTTCTTGCTCTTTTAAAGGAAGTGAAGGAATTCCTTGTACATTCTCCCAATGCGGCCAACCTTCCTCATCTAATCCTTCCAATCGATAAAAATCGCTGTAGCTTAACACCTTACAGGTGGCGATGTGTAGGAGATCTTGCTTTTGTTCTTTGGTAAAATGTGCGTGACCCTGCCCTAATTCTTGTACACCGATCATCAATAAAATGGGTTCCATTTCGGATGGTCGCTTGCCAAACGAGTTTTCGAAAAAATCGAGAATCATCTCCCATTCTTCTTTAACTATAACTGGCTCGAATTCCATAGAGGGTTTGAATTAAATGAGGTGCAAATTAGGGACAAAAAATGATTATTTGCGGTAGATGTCGTAATTTTGAAAATCAATAGCCAAAAAATCAACTTATAAAATGCATTCGATTGCAGAACCACGTGCCTTTCATACCCTTCGAACGAATAAAAGAACCTTTAAAAAAATGAAATCCTTCTCCATTCCCTCTTTATTTAAGAGTAACGTGATTGGTCAAATCAAGGAATCTCGTCGGGTTCAAGATAAATTAAAAAAGGATTTTACGCCTACTCATCTGGATTTTGGTCCGGTGGAGGTGTTGCTTTCGAGGCACTTTGGATTTTGTTATGGTGTCGAGAATGCTGTAGAAACGGCGTATCACATTATTGACCAAAACCCGGATCGCCGCATCTTCTTATTGTCTGAGATGATTCACAATCCAGCTGTAAATGCAGATTTGTCAGACCGCGGTGTTCGTTTTATTCAAGATACATCTGGAAATCAGTTAGTGGCTTGGGAGGAATTGAGCGCAAACGACATTGTGATTGTACCTGCGTTTGGGACTACTTTAGAGATACAAGCTATTTTGCAATCACGAGGAATCGATCCTTATGCTTATGACACAACTTGTCCTTTTGTGGAAAAGGTGTGGAATAGAGCAGATGCGATCGGAAAAAAAGATTATACGGTGATTGTGCACGGGAAACCAAGTCACGAGGAGACGAAGGCCACGTTTTCGCATTCACAGTCTGTCACGCCTACGTTGATCATTAAAAATATAGATCAGGCCGTTGCTTTAGCAGCTTATATTAAACAGGAAAAAACGTCGGAGGAATTCTTTGCGGAATTTGAAGGGCAATATTCAGCAGGTTTTGATCCGATGAAGGATTTAAAACGCATTGGTGTCGTGAATCAAACGACCATGCTAGCGACGGATACGCAAGAAATTGTTGATTATTTGCGTCAAGTTATCCGCTTGCACTACCAAGTGGCACCAGAAAATATCAAGGATTATTTTGCTGACACGCGCGATACGCTTTGCTATGCGACGAACGATAATCAAAGTGCGACCTATGGTTTATTAGCCGAGGAGGCCGATTTTGCGATTGTCGCTGGCGGCTATAATTCTTCGAATACGGCTCATTTAGTTGACCTGTGTGTGGCGAAATTACCGACCTTTTTCATCAAGAATGCGGAGAAGTTGATTTCAGCAGAAGAGGTTTTACATTTTGAAAACGCTACAAAAGAAGAAAACACCACGTACAACTTTATACCAGTAAAAGATAAGGTGCGTGTTTTATTAACTTGTGGAGCATCTTGTCCTGATGCCGTAATGGAAGAAATCTTGCGGAAACTAGTTTCCTTCTTTCCAGGTGCTAACGATGTGGATGAAGTGGTTAATAAGAATCTACAATCTTCTTAACAGCAGGCAAATAACCTTCTCCAAAAAGATTGACGTGCACTAAGAGTGGGTACAGATTGTACAAGGGGATGCGTTCGTGGAATCCTTTTTCAATGGGAAAATTCGCGTGATAGGCATCGTAGAAACCTTCTTCAAATCCACCAAACATCGTGGTAAAGGCAAGCTCCGCCTCTCTAAATCCATAATAACAAGCAGGATCCACGAGTGTTACAATTCCATCCGGGTTCGTCATAACATTTCCTGACCAAAGATCCCCATGCAATAGAGCAGACTTTTCATTGGGCAAAAGAGACGGCAATTTTTCGAATAATGATTCAAATTTAGCCTCTAACGCAGCGTCGATTTTACGGTCATATATGGCTCTAGCTAATTGGTAGCGTAAGCGATGCTCAATAAAAAAAGCAATGCCATCTTGATTCCAAGCATTGATTTGTGGCGCAGCACCGATATAGTTGGTATAATCGAGTCCGTGGCCGTCTTTCGATGTATTTTTATGTAATAGAGCCAGCTTCTCCCCAAAATCCACCCAATAGTTTGCCGCCTTTTCTCCTGATGGAATGCATTCCATCATCAAGTACTCTTTCTCTTCCATCGTTCCCGTTCCCATAACGCTCGGCACTGAGATGGAGGAAGTTTTCCCGATTAAATCTAAGTTTTTCGCCTCTGCCTCAAACAAACCTTGGTGATCTCCTTGGTTCCATTTGATGAAGTATTCGTCTGCATTTTTCAATTGCACACGCACTGCCAAGTTAAAATTTCCCCCATAGAAAAATTCTAGGTCCTTCACCTCGGTGTTTTCACCTAAGTGATGCTGGATAATCTTATCAATAAACTGGTATTGTGCTTGTGTTTCGGTGGACATAAATCAAAATTACGATTTTCTTTTATAAAGCGGAACCGTGCTGCAAGGTTCTCCATAGAACAAGCTCTTTGCAACTGGCTGTAATAATTGCGTAATTTTTAGGTAGGCATCCGTGGGAACCGATTCTTTCGAGCAACCTTTGATGACGATTTTGGCATCTTTAAAATCCTCTGGCTTTATCTTCGACAAAGCTTGTTCAAACAGGGTCTTTTCTAAATCGGCTAAGTTTCCGAAAACGAGTGTCTTAGCAAAAGGGGTCAACTGAACGCCTAATAACATGTAGGCCCAGGTGGGGATAATCGCATCTTCGCTGCAACCAACTGCTACGTGCTTTCCTGCGTAGATCGACCAATCATTACTAGCGATGAACTCTCTAAAGTCCTTCTCCCTCAAGGCGATACCTTGGAACAATTGCTCTTTTATATCGATGAAAACTCGGTCTCCTGGAATGCGTAAATCTTCTAAATCGATTTGCGTTAGCCCACTTTGGTTTACTCTATTGATGATTTCCTCCGCCATGTTACAAGGATTTAAGTTTCGGTTTGGTGCCCATATATTCTTTCAAATAATCAGGCTCTTTTGTAACGAGATTCTCAAAATTTTGGTTCAAAAATGACTCATAGGCTAATTTACCCATGTATTTTGCCTCTGGCAATAAAGGTCCTTCCAAAAAGGTGATGGATGGATGCGTGCAGCTTTCTTGCCATTTTGCTGATCCATTTCCAAAGGCAAGTATAGGCTTGAATTCCCGAAATGAGTCAGGGCTTAAAATATGTGCTTCTTGTGGAGATACTTCGTGTAGCTCAGCGGTGTACACTGCCGCATAAACTTCCATTCTTCGGGCATCTAATAGGGGTAAAAGTAAGACCTCAACCGATGCCTGAACTGCGGAGGCTAATACCTTTAAGGTAGGTAAACAGATTAAAGGCTTGTCTAGAGCGAAGCAAATTCCTTTTGCGGTCGCTAAACCGATGCGCAAACCAGTATATGAACCGGGTCCGTTGGATACGGCTACGGCGGAAATGTCTTGTAGTGAGGACCCCGCCGTCTTCATCACCTTTTCAATCAATAAAGTGAGGGCCTTGGAATGAGAACCCTCTTCCGCAACCAATTCCTGGCTGATCAATTGCCCTTTATCGTGTAAGGCAACGGAACAATTTTGGGTCGATGTATCTAAACTGAGGATCAGACTCATTTCAAAACGTTAATTAATTCCACCCCTTTTAAAAGGCTCGGATCATTTTCAAAAGACCATTCATTAATCCCTTTTTTCAGGTAATATTGGTGCACTATTTCTTGTTCTAATAACGCCGAAACTACTTTTTTGTTCGCATTCAATTCTTTAGCGACTGACGAATCCCACTCCGGCTTGATTTTCTCTAGTGTTGCCGTTAAATTCGCATACAAAGGATCTTTCTGCGTTTCCTTCAACACATCGCGCATTTGTTTTTCCAGTGGACTTTCATAGGTAAACTTGCTGGCTATTACCCATTGAATGAACGCTTCGAATGCAGATTCAGTTAAATGGAAGGTAGCTGCTGACGAAATCGAGGCATGTTGTAATTTGTAAAGACGGGCGTATTGAAAAAAGATTTTCTCTTTCATTAATTGCTGAATCAAACTATTCGCTTGAGGCCTACCCACTATTACATCGGGTTCAATTCCACCTCCAGCATTGACTTTTCTGCCGTTTTTGGTTTTGAATTCGCGCTTTGTCGTGTCCTTATTTTCGGAATAATCGATGGCTTGAATGCAGCGACCACTCGGGATATAGTATTTCGCCGTGGTAATCTTGATTTTTGCGCGGTAAGGTAAATCCCGTGTCACCTGTACTAGTCCTTTTCCAAAACTGCGTTGGCCCACAATCGTCGCCCGATCATAATCCTGTAAAACTCCCGCCACAATTTCAGCTGCTGAAGCTGAGTTTTGGTTGATCAAAACGACAATAGGAATGGAGGTATCCCAGCTGGAATTTAAAGCCTTATAATTTGCATTCCACTCTTGTAATTTACCCTTAGTACTTACGATGGGTGTTTCTTTGGCTAAAAAAAAGTTACAAATGTCAATGGCTTGGGTCAGTAAACCGCCGGGATTGTTGCGTAAATCTAGGATTAATTTCTTCATTCCCTCTTTCTTTAATTGAATGAGGGCTGCCTTCATTTCTTTGGTGGCAGATTGATTAAACTCTTCTAATTGGATGTAACCGATACCTGGTCGAATGATTCCTGCATAGCCCACATTTTTGATTTGAACGGTGGATCGGTTGATGCTTAAAGTAAGCTGAGCCTCTCCTCGTTTAATCTGAGCAACTAATTTACTGTCTTTAGGTCCTTTGATTAGCATACTGGGGTCAGCATCTTCCGTAATCTGGGTTCCATTGATGGAGATTAATTGATCTCCTGTTTGAAGTCCAGCTTGCAAAGCAGGGCTCGATTCGTCTACATAGGTAACAAAATAGCCTTTGTCCACCCAGGAAGCTCTGATGCCGATTCCTTCGTACTTTCCAGTGGTTAGTGTAGTGAATTCGTCCAAATCTTCCTCTGGATAATAGACCGTATAAGGATCTAATTGATCCAGCATACCATCGATGGAGTTTTGAACTACTTTATTAGGATCGATTGGATCTACGTAAAATTGGTTGAGTTCTTTGATGACGCTGGCATAGATGTCCAGGTTTTTAGCCAGATCAAACAACTGATCGGCCCGGCTAAAAGCCCATAAGCCTAATCCTAAAAATACGAGAAGGCTTATTTTAAGTAGTTGCTTCATTCGTTTGGGTGAATTTGTCTAAAATAGCGGCCATTTTTTTATGGATTTTGTCCGATGGCTCGATGGAAGAACCAATATAGACAAAAGCCAATACATCTGGAAGTTTTGCTTTCCCCTCTACTTGAAAATGAGGTTTATTCAGGCGATAGGCTTCGCGAATACGACGCTTGAGGGTATTGCGGTCCACGGCTTTGCTGAAACGGCGTTTGGGAACCGAAATCAAAATCTGCGGATTCGCTAAATCCTTTTCGTAGGGATTCTCTTGGATGTATAAAACGCGAAAAGGATAGACAAATCGCTCTTCAACGATTCGACTATCCTTTTCGAACAAGGAATCTATAATCTTAATGTGCGTTAAACGCTCTGATTTAGAAAATGTAAATTTCAAAGCAGGAATACTAAGTGTACAACAATAGCAAACCAGAAATCTTCTTTTCTAAGATCTATGGCTTATTTGCCTCTTTTTTCGTCTGAGACAGTCAACTTGTGACGTCCTTTAGCACGACGGTTAGTCAATACACGACGACCATTTGCCGTAGACATACGCTCACGGAAACCGTGTTTGTTCTTTCTCTTACGTACAGAGGGTTGAAAAGTTCT
>JBEBDF010000075.1:0-8961 GCA_041157105.1 Bacteroidota bacterium
AATTATTGGATTACCGCCTTTTCTGTGCGCATCAATAAAAAGCTGAGCTACGATTTAAATAAAAGAGAAATTAATCGTATTTTTGAAATACCTGTGTCATTCTTTCAAGATCCAGCTAACCTACTTCCTCATGAAGTGAGTTACAATGGACAAAAGATCCTAAGTCCTTCCTTTAGCTACGAAGGAAATTTGATTTGGGGAGCCACAGCCTTAATTATGTACCAACTTTTCCACCAGGAAGATAATAGCAAATAAACTATGAGTGAAACAGCGGACGGCGCACTACAGAATCAGATTGCGGTAGCAGGAATGTATGAGAATTGGTTCTTAGAATATGCATCTTACGTTATTTTAGAGCGTGCGGTACCAGCCGTGGAAGACGGCTTGAAGCCGGTTCAACGTCGTATCCTGCATGCTTTAAAGGAAATGGACGATGGCCGTTTCAACAAGGTTGCAAACGTAATCGGACAAACGATGCAATACCACCCGCACGGGGATGCATCGATCAATGATGCGATTGTTAATTTAGGCCAAAAAGATCTTCTATTCGATTGCCAAGGTAACTGGGGAGATAACCGTACAGGGGATAGCGCTGCAGCTGCCCGTTATATTGAAGTTCGCCTATCTAAGTTCGCAAATGACGTTGTTTTCAACAACCAGACCACGGAATGGCAAATGTCTTACGATGGTCGTAAGCGCGAACCTGTTACTTTACCTATCAAATTCCCTTTGTTATTAGCGCAAGGTGTAGAAGGTATCGCTGTAGGTTTAGCAACGAAGATTATGCCGCATAATTTCTGTGAAATTATTCAGGCCTCTATCGATATTTTAAACAACAAGAAAGTAGAATTATATCCCGATTTCCTATTAGGCGGAATGATGGATGCGTCGAATTATAACGATGGTTTACGGGGTGGAAAGATCCGTATACGCGCTAAAATCGATGAATTAGACAAGAAGACGCTTGTTATCACTGAGATTCCTTACACGACTACCACCACCTCTTTGATTGATTCGATCATTAAAGCAAATGATACCGGTAAGATCAAGATTAAGAAGGTGATTGATAATACGGCCAAAGACGTAGAGATTCAAATCCAATTAGCTCCTGGAATTTCACCTGACGTGACGATTGATGCACTTTACGCCTTTACAGATTGCGAAGTATCTATTTCACCTAATGCTTGTGTGATTATCGATGATAAGCCACATTTTATGGGCGTTCAGGAAATCTTACGCGTATCGACGAACCAAACGGTTGACTTATTACGCCAAGAATTAGAGATACGCAAAGGAGAGTTGATGGAAAAAGTGCTCTTCAGCTCTTTGGAAAAAATATTTATCGAAAACCGCATCTACCGCGATATCGAAGAATGCGAAACCTTCGAATTAGTGATTCAAACGGTCGATAAAGGCTTAGAACCTTATAAGAAAGATTTCTACCGCGAGATTACAGAAGAGGATATTTTAAAGTTATTGGAGATCCGAATCAAGCGTATTTCTAAATTCGACAGCTTTAAGGCAGATGAATTAATGAAGCGTTTATTAGATGAGTTAGCCGAAGTGGAAGACCACTTAGCTAATTTGATTCGCTACGCGACAGATTACTTCAAAAACTTATTGGCTAAATACGGCAAAGGAAGAGAGAGACGTACAGAAATCAAGAATTTCAACACCATCTCAGCTACTGTTGTTGCGGCAGCTAACCAAAAATTATACGTTAACCGTGAAGATGGTTTCATCGGTTATGGCTTAAAGAAAGACGAATACGTAATGGATTGCTCGGATATCGACGATATCATCGTGTTCCGTTCGAATGGAACTTGCGTGGTTACGAAGGTTCAGGAGAAGGTATTCGTGGGTCGCGACATCATCTATTGTTCGGTATTTAAAAAGAATGATGACCGTAAAGTCTACAATTTAGTCTACCTAGATGGTAAATCAGGCACATCTTACGTAAAACGTTTCAAAGTTACTTCGGTAACAAGGGATCGCGAATACAAAGTAAGTAGCGATAACGCTAAATCGAAGATCACCTATTTCACTGCCAATGAGAATGGAGAAGCGGAAGTAATCCAAATCAGCTTAACAGCTAATTGCACCGCTAAAATCAAGCAATTTGACTATGATTTCGCGAAATTAGCCATCAAAGGTCGCGAGTCCTTAGGTAACATGCTGACTAAGTATCCTGTTCGCAAGATCACGATGAAATCAGCTGGTGTTTCAACCTTGGGTGGAGTTGATATTTGGTATGATCCGACCATCGGTCGATTAAATCGTGATGGTCATGGCGACCACATTGGCAATTTCGAGCCCAATGATAGCATTTTAGCGATCTACTCTTCAGGCAATTACGAGTTGACGAATTTCGAATTAACGAATCGCTATCCAGCAGAGGAAATCATGTATCTGAAGAAATTTGAGCCTCAGGCGATTATTTCTGCTGCCTATTTCGATGGATCAAATAAAACACACTTGATCAAGCGTTTCCATTTGGAAACGACTTCGTTAGACAAGAAATTCTTGTTCATCTCAGATCACAAAGCAAGTAAACTTATTGCCGTAACCGATAATTATGCCCCTAATGTGCAGATTAAGCACAAACCAGATGGCAAAACGAACGAACTTGAAATCATCCCCATCGATGACTTAGCTGAAGTTCGCGGATGGAAGGCATTAGGTAGTAAGTTAAATTATCCGAAACTAGTGGACCTAACTTTCTTAGAAACGGAAGAAGAGGCTCCAGCTAGCGAAAAAGCGACACCAATCGAGGCTAAAGCTGAAGAAGTAGATGTTCAAGTAGAAGTCGAAATAGAAAACGAGGAGGAGCAAGTCGCAGAGGAAGTAAACTTGACAAACGATGAACCTGAATTTGTCGTTAATTTTCCATCAGAAAAAGAAGAGTCGAAAGAGGAGAAGGAAGACATACCATTTGAAATCAAAAATCCACCAACTGGGGAGCAGTTAGGCCTATTTTAATGGAATTTAAACTGAATAATCCGAAAACTTTGAATGCCTGGGCCTTTTACGATTGGGCAAATTCAGTTCATTCTTTAACGATTACTTCAGCCATTTTTCCCATTTATTTTCCAAACGCGGCCGTCACTTTGGGTAGTGACACACCAGGGATTATTAATATACTGGGTTTTGAGTTAAGCAACACAGTTGTTTTTTCCTATTCGATTTCACTCGCTTTTTTAGCGCTAACTTTTTTAATGCCATTCCTCTCGGGAATAGCAGATTATACAGGTTCAAAGAAAAGCTTCATGCGTTTCTTCTGCTATCTAGGATCATTTAGTTGCATCGCCTTGTTTTTCTTCAGCAAAGGACATTATTATATCGGCACACTCGGATTCTTGTTTTCAATCATTGGCTGGGGAGGAAGTATGGTCTTTTACAATAGCTTTTTGCCCGAAATCGCCACCCCAGACCGTTTTGATCGCCTAAGTGCGAAAGGTTTTACCTTAGGATACATCGGTTCTGTCTTATTATTAATTCAAAACCTAACCATGCTGTTAAAGCCTGAATGGTATGGAGGAATAGGGGGCGAAATGGCTGCACGAGTTTCCTTCTTAACCGTCGGTTTATGGTGGTTAATTTTTGCCCAAATACCGCTTCATTACTTGCCTGATTCGAAGGCTAAGAAAAAAGACACCAATCAATGGTGGTTAGGCGGTTTCAATGAACTTAAGAAGGTTTTTAAAGAGGTAACCTTAAATAAAGAGATTAAGAATTTCTTACTGAGTTTCTTCCTATTCAATATGGGGGCTCAAACGGTGATGTATTTAGGTGCCTTATTCGGAAGCCAAGAATTGAATTTACCAGAGGATGCCTTGATCATTACGATTTTATTAATTCAGTTAGTGGCCATCCCTGGGGCTTATTTCTGCGCTCGTTTATCTGGTTGGGTAGGGAATATTAAAGCGCTTGGTTTAATTGTCTTCGTTTGGATTATTGTATGCGCCTATGCTTACACGGTTACGACACAATTCAATTTCTATTTATTAGCTACTGCCATCGGTTTTGTGATGGGAGGAATTCAGTCGAATAGTAGAGCTACCTATGCCAAATTATGCCCAAAAGGAGAGAAGGACACTGCTTCTTACTTCAGCTTTTATGATGTATGCGATCGCATGTCGACGGTACTAGGAACGTTTATGTTTGGCCTAATTATTCAATTAACAGGCAATATGCGCATCAGTATATTGGTACTTACTTTTGTTTTTGGCGCTAGTTTAATCTTTTTAAAACCCTTATTGCTCAGCCCTAAGGCGAAGGCTATATGGGGATAATATTTCGTTCTGCCGCCTGTTTCCATGAATCTGGAATATGAGCCAGGATTTCGACTTCTAAGGCCTTTACAATGGCCTTTCTAGAATAAGAGGGTGCATGAACAAGCGCTACCTCTCGTACGGGTTTGGGTTCAGGTAAAGTATACACTTTTTCTTTCAATTTAGGATCAAGGTAGTCTACGAACATTTGAGGAATGATCGTTTGGCCAAAACCTTGATCAGCTAAGCGCACTATCGTCTCCATACTTCCCGTCTGGTAGGTCATCTTTGTCCCAATTAAAGGACCAGTAGGCAAATTACAAATTGAATTTACCTGACTAGACAAACAATGACCTTCCTCTAAAAGCCATAATTTAGCTGGATCTAAAGTTGACTTTAATTTTGAACCATCTTCCTCCCACACGTTAGAATACAGAAATAACTCCTCATAATAGAGCGGTATTTCAATTAGCGAATCATTTAAGGGGGTGACAAGAATTCCGATATCAATTTTGCCTTCCTTAATCCCTTTCTTAATGTTAGCCGTTGTGGTTTCTGCAATCTGAATACTCAAGTCCGGATATTTCAATTGAAAATCGGCTAAAAACTTGGGCATTAAATAGGGAGCAATCGTGGGAATAACACCAATAGAAACGGATCCATTCACCTGATTTGACCAACCCTTGGACAAAGAGAGGATCGATTTGCTTTCAATTAAAATAGCTCTTGCCTTGTTGATGATATCTCTTGCTTCTAAGGTAGGAACTAAAGGTTTCGCCTTGCGATCAAACAAGGTCATATTTAATTCATCCTCTAGCTTTTGTACTTGCATACTTAAACTAGGCTGTGAAACACAGCAAAAATCAGCGGCTTTAGAAAAACTTTGAAAGTCAGCGAGCGCTACGATGTACTCTAATTGCGTAATGGTCATACTATAATTAAAAACTATACAAATATAGAAAATATAGATTTGACTAATACAATAATTAGGAGGATATTTGCACCACAATTTAAATAGAACAATAAACCAACAAATTCAGATGGCAAATCACATGTTAGGATTAGGAAGTCAATTTCCTTCATTTTCAAAAACGGCGGTTGTTTCTTTAGAACAAGGAAAAGAATTCGCTACGATTACTTCAGAAGATCACAAGAAAGATGGAAAGTGGTTAGTTATGTTCTGGTGGCCAAAAGATTTTACTTTTGTTTGCCCTACAGAAATCGCTGAATTTAACCGTCGTGCAGGTGATTTCTCGGATCGTGATGCAGCTTTAATCGGTGCTTCTACAGACTCAGAATTCGTTCACGCAGCTTGGAGAAGAGATCATGATGATTTACGTGGATTAAAATTCCCGATGTTAGCAGATACTTCCAAGAGCTTAGCCGAGGAATTAGGAATTTTAACAGAAGGTGAGAAAGTAGCTTACCGTGTTACTTATATCGCTGACCAAGACGGTGTAGTACGTTGGGTATCTGCAAACGACCTTTCAGTAGGGCGTAACGTAGACGAAGTATTACGTGTATTAGATGCTTTACAAACAGACGAGCTTTGTCCATGTAACTGGAAAGCTGGCGACGCAACTTTATAATTATCTTTTAGCCCCAGGATTCCCTGGGGCTATTAAATTTATCCACCATGAGTGAAACTAAAGACAACTTACTAGCAGAGATCAATATCCCTGCTACAGAATCGTTCGCCCTTTTAGATACCTTAGATGCTGCGGATCACCGCTACATCAAAGATCTAAAAATCAATGTTTCGAACGCTTTGCGCGCTCAAACATTAACGGAGAAAGAGGCTATCTTATTAGCTTTGGCCGTATCTGTAAACCAAAAGCACACGAGGACCATTGACTCCCTAACAGAATTAGCTCTTACAAAAGGGGCTACAGATGCGGAAATCAATGAAATCCATGCCTTGGTTTCTTTATTAAATGCAAACAATATCTTCTACCGCTTTAAGCACATGGTAGACAAAGAATATTATAATACGGCTCCAGCTGGAATTCGGATGTCCATCATGATGAATCCCGTATTAGGAAAAGAGTTTTTTGAATTAGCTAGCTTAACAGTCTCAGCTATCAATGGTTGTGAGATGTGTGTAACTTCTCACGAGCAATCAGTGAAGAATCACGGAGCTACAGAAGCGAGAATATTAGATGCAATCCGTCTAACGGCGATCATTAAGAGTTTGATCGTTCTTTTATAATAATATAGTTTAGGTTGAGTAAAAGAGGAGTGGAGCAATTCTCTCCTTTTTTTATTCATTTGGAATTAATGTAAACTCAACCCGACGATTTATTCGTCTTGTTTCTTCCAATAAATTATTCGCTATCGGTTTAGCGCCACCCCAACCTTTTGTTTTTATTCGTGATGCATCAATTCCTTTGGATATTAAATAGGCTTTTACGTTATCTACTCTTTCAATTGATAATTTTAAGTTATCATTCCAATCTCCTTGATTATCCGTATGACCCTCTAAAAGAATATGATATGAAGGGTTTTCATTAAGAATAAGAACTACTTTTTCAAGTTCAGCTTCAAAACCCGTTTTTAACTCAGCCTTACCTTGGTCAAAACTGATATTAGCTATTGAATACGACTTATTAAGCTCAACAGTTTGCATGTTGAAATTTTGATTCAAGGAACTAAAATTTTTCAAAGAACTGAAATCAAAATTTTCAGATTTATTAAAAAAGCCTGGCTTCTTTACCTGAACTGTAAATGGCTTTTTGGCCGGCCACATAAAACTATAATCTCCTACATAAGGATCATAATCAATCGATAATGTATCCAACGGATTGAGCTTTGACTTAATTAAGATTCGAGCAGGCATTTGCTCCTTCGTCTTTTGATTAATTACCTGACCATTCATCTGAACAAGAGTCAATGGCTTAGCTTTTTCCGGGATTTTAATGCGAAAAATATCCTCGGCACCTAACGAATTTTCAGTCGAGCTAAAATAAGCATAATCACCTTTAGCAGAGACAGAGAAATAACCATCCCATTGGGGGGTATTAACAATAGGGCCTAAATTTTCAGGTAATGACCAATTTTGCCATGTATCATCTAAACGTCGAGTCAAAAAGATATCATTATTACCAAAACCCACATGACCACTAGAAGAAAAATACATTGTCACCCCATCTGGAGCAATAAATGGAGTGGATTCCGCTTCACCTGTATTGACTGCAAAGCCAATATTTTTTGGTTCAGACCACGTATCATCAGTATTTAAAAAAGACACATAAATGTCTTTACCGCCGAAAGAATCCTTTGACTCAGTAGTCATCAATAATACCTTACCGTTGGGTGCCAATGTATACTCTGAAAACTCGGACTTATTCTTGAAATTAACTATTTTCAATGCTTTAGGGAAACTCCACTCACCAGTTCGTAATAAAAATGAAAATGATACACCTTTCTCCATCGTACCGTCTTTTCCATAAACATTATTTAGCAACAAGGTTTTACCATTAGGAGTAATGCCGCAAACGGCGTTGTTCTCATCGTTATTAATAGGAGGAGAAAATAAAGTAGCTTTATTCCAAAGTTTATCAGAGGCGGACCAAGTAGAAACCCATATATCTTGATTCTTATTAGATCCATAGTTATCCGGGTGTTTCCATCGAGTGAAATACAATTTTTGGCCGTCTGGACTCACTACGGGGCAAATCTCATTGAATTTTGAATTAATAAAGTTACCTAAATTCTCCCTAGCCATAAATGCATTGGGATCAGCTAACAGTTTTATACTTTTTTCAATAGGCTCATCACTATCCGAAATTCCAATAGCATCAATTTGAGAAAAACCTTTCACTCGCATAGAATTAAATGAGATTTTAAGACTCTTTAAGCGAAAGTTAGTTTTAGTAAGTAAGTTAATGGTAGTAACTTGAGAACCAGATGTGTTATATCCCATAGAAAAAGATTTTAAAGGATAAATCTTATTATTTAGATCTAAACCTTCTACAGAACTAATCGTACCCGCTCCAAAATTCTCAAAAATAGCCACTTGTTTTATAGCCATTAAGGTGTCAAAAGAAACAATAATATATTCACCATCAGGATTATCAGGTGTAAGGGTTTGCCAAGCGCTGGGGCTTGCAACCATTTTAGGATACTTACTCGGTCGACCTAAGGCATGTATGGCTCGAAATTCTTTACCCAATAATGGATCCTTATATTCGCTAGAAACCGAAATAACTTGAGAAGCCCATTTAACTTTTTGAGCTAAAGTAAGGGTGGACACAAAAATCAACAAAATGCAGATTCTGACACCCATCTAATTAATTTGCTACAGTCAATAATTCAGCAATGGTAGACTTAGGATCAGCCGAAGCAAAAACAAAACTTCCTGCGACTAATACATTTGCGCCAGCATTATATAAATCAGCCGCATTTGCCATCGTAACACCACCATCTATTTCAATCTTCAAGGTAGAATTACCCGCTTTAGTAGCCATATCAGCTACACGTATTGTTTTATCAATGGCATTAGGAATGAATTTTTGCCCTCCAAAACCTGGATTAACAGACATAATTAAAGCCAAATCTAAATCCCCAATAATATCTTGGTAAACTTCAACTGGCGTACCAGGATTGATGGCCACACCCGCTAAACAACCGGCATCTTTTATTTGCTGAATCGTACGGTGAATGTGAGGACAAGCTTCGTAGTGAACGGTGA
>JBEBDF010000076.1:0-8888 GCA_041157105.1 Bacteroidota bacterium
TCTGCGAATACAGAAAGCATTTCGGATCGATTAGTGGAACCCATCGGATTTACGGCGAATTACCAGTATTTGTGTGCTTTCGAAGTGGAGTCAAAACAGAACAAGTATTTCAAACTGGAGCGGATGGGATCTATTGAAAATTTAACGGAAATCGTTAAATTTAAAGAACTGCACCAACTTTTAAACCCAGATGTCTTTGGTTTTAATGACTCAGGAGAGAAGTTTCCTGTCAAACTGAAACTAAGCATGCGTGCCATGCTATTTCTAAAAGATGATTATCCGGCAACGGCTGATTTTCTGACTGAACAAAAAGACGGCTCTTGGTTACTAAGTGTGGAAGTGAATAGTATGGAGCCGGTGGAGCGGATTGTGAGGGGAATGCCGGGGGAGGTGGAAGTGATAGGTTAAGAGTAATGCTCTGGTTATTTAATAATGAAAAATAGACAAAAAATGGTTAATTCGTGACAAAATATAGAACTACAAGAAGGTTTGTATTGGGTATGATTGATTTGTCTCCAGTTCTATGAAATCATCTTCTCTAATTGTATTTGGAAATCTTTTACTTTGCAAGTAATTGAAAGATTGTTGATAATTACAAGATAAATCCACCGTTAAAAGAAATTGAGAAAGTTAACTTATTTGACAAAAGAAATAATTACAGATGGCGACAGCAGCGAAGAATAAAAATTTAAGAAATGCGAACAAGGCAAAAATGGATGAGTTTTACACTCAATACCACGATATAGAAAAGGAAATGGCAGCATATTTAGAATTTAATCCCATGACATTTAGTGGTAAAACAATTTTGTTGCCTTGTGATGACCCAGAATGGAGCAACTTTACCAAGTTTTTTGCTCAAAATTTTGAACGATTTGGACTTAAAAAGTTAATAAGTACAAGTCATGCTGTAGAAAGTAAAAATTACAAGAGTAATTATCAGCCAACTCTTTTTGAAGTAAATGACCCTCAATATGACGAATACAAAACTAGAAAAAATGGTAAAATATTTACTTTAACAAGAGACACATCTGGTGATGGTAAAATTGATGTAAACGATTTGGAATGGACATATTTAAGAGGAGATGGCGACTTTAGAAGTGAAGAAATAAAAAAGCTAAGAGATGAGGCTGACATAATCATTACCAATCCCCCTTTTTCATTATTCCGTGAATTTGTTGCTTGGATAATTGAAGCTAAAAAGAAATTTGTAATCATAGGAAATATGAACGCTATCACATACAGAGATATTTTTTCGCTTATAAAGCAAAATAAATTGTGGACTGGTGTGAGATTTAACCAAAGATTAAACGGCAAGAATATGACTTTTTTTGTTCCTGATGATTATGAGTTAAGTGGCACTGAAGTTGAATTAAGCAGTGATGGCAAAAAGATGATAAGTGTGGCTGGTACTGGGTGGTATACAAATATTGATCATGGTCGCAGACACGAACCATTGCCATTAATGACAGAACGTGACAATATAAAATTTAGTAAACACAAAGAAATAAAAGGACAGGCATATCAGAAATATGAAAATTTTGATGCAATTGATATTTCTTTTACAGATGCTATACCAAGTGATTACAAAGGTGCAATGGGCGTTCCCATAAGTTTTTTAAATAAGTATAACCCAGAGCAATTTGAGATTATTGGCTTAGGTATTTCAAATTCAGGGTTAGAAGTTGGAGTTCAGCCATATAAACCTGAACACAAAAAATATAGAAAAGAAATCCAAAAAAGAGGAGCTGTTGACGGTGATTTATATATGATTATTAACGGTATTGTTGAGGTTCCTTATGCAAGAGTTTTAATAAAACACAAAAAGTAAATGAAAACAATATTGCGTACAGACATAACCGTAAAAGACATTTGTGAAGGCTTTGTTTATAATGAGCTTGAGGGTAAAGGGCTTTTTGGATTGTCAGGTAAATTGACCATTCAACCTGAATATCAAAGGAATTATATTTATGCAGATGGCAAAAGGGATGCTGCAGTAATTGATTCAATTCTAAAAGGTTATCCTTTAGGATTAATCTATTTTAACACAGTTAGTGTAGACAAATTTGAAGTTTTAGATGGGCAGCAACGAATAACCAGTATCGGCCGCTTTCTTACGAATAAATTTGCAATAAAAGACGAACAAGGAATGGAACAATATTACAGTGGAATTGCTTCTGACAAACAAGATTTGATATTGAAAACCAACCTACTTATTTATGAATGTCAGGGGGAAGAAAGTGAAATTAAAGAATGGTTTAAGACCATAAATATTGCAGGGGTACCTCTTAATAATCAAGAATTACTAAACGCAATTTATTCGGGTCCTTTTGTTACGCTGGGCAAAGAAGAATTTAGTAACAGTCAAAATTCAAATATTCAAAAATGGAGTGCATATGTTTCTGGTTCTGCACTAAGACAAGATTTTTTAGCCTGTGCTCTAGAATGGGTGAGTAAAGGAAATGTTAGTGACTATATGAGTCGACATAGAAAGCTGGAAAATATAAATGAGCTAAAAACATATTTCAATAGTGTTATTGAATGGATTTCTTCAATATTTGAAGATGTTGAAAGTGAAATGCGTGGTCTAGAATGGGGTCGTTTATATGAAACTTATAAAAAGAATCCTTTTGACCATAAAAAAGTTTCTAATCAAGTGAAAGAACTCTACTCTGACTCTTATGTTAAAAATCGGAGAGGTATTTTTGAATTTATACTTGGAGGTTCAACTGATACTAAATTACTTGACGTTAGAGTATTTGACGAAACAACAAGAAAATCTGTTTACGCAAAACAAAAAATAGCAGCGGAGTATGATGGAGTTTCAAATTGTCCTTTATGTGCAGTTGGAAACAACACAAACAAAACTAAAATTTGGTCACTATCCGAAATGGATGCAGACCACGTTTCAGCTTGGAGCAAAGGAGGAGCAACAGACATCAAGAATTGTGAAATGTTATGTAAAACTCATAATAGGGCAAAAGGTAATAGGTGATATTTACGAAATATTTGTCTTTTTATAAAACATTTAAACTCTAAGTTCTATACTTATAATAATATGTTTTTGATATATAAATAAACAATAATTATGTCCTTAGGAAGATTAGAGAAATTAGATTTAAGAACATATTGGAAGAAAGAGGCTACCGACTTTACTCCCTGGCTTGCGAAAGAAGAGAATATACAGTTGCTTAGTGAAACTATAGGCATAGAGCTTGAAGTTCAATCTCAGGAGCAAAGTGTAGGTCCATTTAGTGCAGATATTCTTTGTAAGGATACTATTAATGATCACTATGTTTTAATCGAAAATCAATTAGAAAAAACAGATCATACTCATCTAGGCCAACTTATGACTTATGCAGCAGGTTTAGATGCGGTTACGATCATTTGGATAGCACAAAAGTTTACTGAAGAGCATAGAGCCGCCTTGGATTGGTTAAATAGAATTACCGATGAGACGTTCAACTTCTTTGGCATTGAGATCGAACTATTTAAAATAGGAGATTCAAAGCCTGCACCTTTATTTAATTTGATATCTCAACCAAATGATTGGGCAAAGCAGGTAAAGAAGTCTGCAGGATCAACTAAATACTCAGAAAATAAATTAGCACAACAGCAATATTGGGCGGAATTAAAAACATTCTTAGACGCCAATTCAAAAGTAATTAAAATGCAAAAGCCATTAGCTCAACACTGGGCTAACTTATCTATAGGAAGAAGTAATTTTATTTTGTCGGCTAGCGTAAGTTCAAGAGATAATTCTATTAGCATATGGTTAAATATACTAGGGGATAAAGCTAAAGAGTTATATGATTCGTTGTATTCTTTAGCTTTCGATAAATCATTACAAGAAATCTCACCCGACATTAAATGGTATAGGCTCGATAATAAAAAGAGTAGTTTGGTAATTCTCAAAATAAATGGAGATTTTAATTCCCAGGATGATCGATTAAGACAATTCCTTTGGTTTAAAGAGAATTTAGAAAAATTCACCAAGTTCTTTAAGCCGATAATTCAGAAGTTGTAATACCCAAATGCTTGAAAATAAAAAAACCACCTCGTTTGAGGTGGTTTCTGTGGTCCCACTAGGATTCGAACCTAGGACCCCCTGCTTGTAAGGCAGGTGCTCTGAACCAGCTGAGCTATAGGACCATTTTCTTGAATTGGTTTGCAAATATCTTATTTTAATTTAAAATATGCAAATTGGTCTTTGAAAAAAGTCGATATTTTTTGACCCTGAGGCACTTTTCGTTGATTATCTGCCTGAAAGACACCATCTTTACAGCGGAAAAATATTTTTATGGAATCATTGCTTTCAGTGGATAGTATTGTCAGTTTATTGACATTGACGTTTTTGGAGATCGTATTAGGGATAGATAATATCATCTTTATATCGATTACGGCCTCTCGCTTGCCTAAAGAGGAGCAAGGCAAGGCGCGCAACATAGGTCTATTGCTGGCGATGGTATTCCGGATTATCCTGTTGTTCGGTATCTCCATCCTGATTTCCCTGCAGCAACCCTTCATGCACATCCAGTCGAAATGGTTCCAGGCAGCACCTTCGGGTCAGGCAATCATCCTATTAGTAGGAGGCCTATTTTTGATTTACAAAGCGACTAATGAGATCTTCCAGAAACTGGAAGGAGAGGAGCAAGTGATCTCCCCCGCAAAGAAAGCTGCTAATTCAGTAGGCAAGGTTGTCACTCAGATCGCCCTGATCAACCTAGTCTTTTCTATAGACTCCATCTTAACTGCGATAGGCCTAACAAATGACATAACGATTATGATTATCGCCGTAGTAGCTTCAGCCGTCATCATGATGGGATTCTCGGGGCCCGTAGGTCGCTTTGTGAACAATCACCCGTCTTTACAGGTTTTGGGACTCTCCTTCCTCATAATGATCGGTTTCATGCTAATTGCCGAAGCCAGCCACGACTCTGAGCTACAGATTTTAGGTAATTCTATTGGCCAAATACCCAAAGGTTATTTGTATTCTTCTATCGTGTTTTCCTTATTCGTTGAATTTGTTAACATTAAGTTACGTAAGAAGTCAATTGAAAAAGTTGAGATCAGAGACCTAAAGAACCAGGCGGAGAAGGAAGGGATTATTTAAGGTTTTACCTTCCTCCAAACAAGAATCAGTGCACTTGACTCTTTAGGCTTTAAAGTAAGCACCTGATTGCCTTCAGTCAATTTATATTCTCTAATGTATAATGGCCCCTTGTCGGATTTTGGAAAAGGAAGTGTAGAGTAATAATCTCTAAAGTGCGTAACTACGGACTCTTTCGTATTAATCTCATATTTTCCACTGTAGCCATAAGTAAGCGTGTCGTTTTTACTTAGCATGGCAGTCATATGACCGTCTGGACTATAAATAATAACCCCTTTGTCTGCGAAGTTTATGGTAGTGCTGCTTAAGTGCCAAGTTCCGATGAATGCCTTTTGGGTTGATTTGTAGACATTACTACAAGATAGTAGGCTGAACGCTACAGCGATGATAAGTTGATTTCTCATTAGGTAGTTTTTTGTTAACTACTAAAAGTACTTATTTACTAGTAGGTGTTTGAGAGAATTGGTGGGATTCTGTTCCCCTATCGGATTTTGGTACAAATTACTCTCCTAATAATTCTTTTACCTCTTTTTGTAGAATGGGTAGGTGGTTGATAACAATCCCCCAGACAATTTCGTCAGACACAGAATCGTAGCCATGAATGATTCTATTTCTAGTATCTACTATTTTTCGAGCATTAGTGATTTCGATGGTAGCATCTTTGGCCATAATTCTACTTAAGGCTTCACCTAAGATTTCAATATTTCTTTCAACCGCTCTTTTAGTGCGGAGATCATTATTGTAGCTAGAATATTCTTTGGGGATATCAGTAAAGAAACTATCAATTTCCATGATAGAACTTTGAATATCGAAAAGCCAAGTCTTTATCTCAATATCCATAAACAAGTTGCTTAGTTTGATTAACAACTTGTTTAAAATATGGATTCTTGATGGTTTGCGCTTCCAATAAATCTACTGGACGGTTAAATATCTCTTGAAGCGAGAACTTGAAATCGAAATAATTATCAGCGTAATTGTTGACATCTATGTCGTCGAAATCGACAATCAGATCTATGTCACTATGTTTGCTGAATTGGGGTGTTAGAACAGAACCAAAGGCATACAAACTCTTTACCTTGTGGTTCGCACAAAGGGCATTGATTTCATTTTTGTATGCTGTAAGCGTGTTCATAATACGAATTAGAACGTAAACTTAACGTAAATCAATGCCGAAGCAAACTATTTAATGCTTTTAGCAATCGATAGCAGCTCCTTCGCGCCACCCTGCGGAAGACCTAAGACCTTCTTTTTTACTTTACCTGAAGCATCTAAAAAGAAGATGGTAGGATAGCCTTCTAATGGATACATGTTCGCTAAGGCTGGGCCTTCGCCAGCTTCCATATCCACACCGATAGACACATAGTTTTCGTTAATGTAAGCGCCTAATTCTTTGTTAGGGAATACATTTGTCTTCAACACCTTGCAAGGTCCACACCAAGTCGTATACGCATCGAACATGATGCCTTTGTTCTCTTTCTTGGCTTTCGCCATCGCTTGTCTGAAGGTTCCTTCGAAGAAACGTACGCCAGATGGCTCGTCTTGGGCTAGGCTAGCAAAAGAGACAAATAAAAGGGAAAAGATGAATGCTTTCATAGTTCTAAATTTAGTCCGGAGGAAATGAGTCCGAAGGATTTAATCTTTACTCTCTACTCTATAATCTATACTCTTAGTTATAAGAGTTCAACATCACCGGCATAACAAGCAATAGAATATCCTCATTCTCATCTTGATCCGACGGAATAATCAAACCAGCCTTGTTAGGCTCGCTTAATTTAATGTCCACGAATTTCGCTGATAAGTTGCTCAGTAATTCAGAAACTAATTTCGCGTTGAAACCGATCTCCATGTCTTTTCCTGCGTAGTCGCAAGCCAGCACCTCGTTCGCCTCGTTCGAGTAATCTAAATCCTCTGCTGAAAGCGTTAGCTTGTTTGCGGATAGCTTTAAGCGGATTTGGTGAGTGGTCTTGTTCGAATAGATTGAGATACGTTTTACCGAGCTCAAGAACTCAAGACGGTTGATCGTTAAGATCTCGTTGTTTTCTTTCGGGATCGCGTTCTCGTATTCTGGGAAACGCTCGTCGATGATGCGGCAGATTAGTGAGAAGCTTTGGAAGCTGAAGAAAGCGTTAGATGCGCTGAATTCAACCGTTACTTTCGTGTCGTCTGCAGGAAGAGTGGATTTTAATAGGGCTAGCGCCTTCTTTGGCAAAATTAAACTACTCTGTGCATCCGGACGGATATCTGTACGACGGTAACGCACTAGACGGTGACCGTCTGTCGCTACGAAGTTCGTGTGATCGCCCATCATTTGGATTAAAACACCGGTCATCGCTGGACGCATATCGTCGTTCGAAACCGCTAATAAGGTATTTGCGATCGCCTCGCCTAATACCATCGAAGTAAGGGAGATCGATTGATTCTTCGCTACTTCTGGGATACGTGGGAAGTCGATTGGATTTTCGCCTGAAAGCTTGAAGCGACCGTTTTGGGTAGAGATTTCAGCCCCGAAAGTCGCTTGATCTGCAGAGATCGTCACCGGCTGCTCCGGTAAGCTACGTAGGGTCTCTAACAATAAACGCGCTGGAAGTGCGATCGATCCGTTCTCGAATCCTTCTACTTCTAAACGCGTCGTCATCACCGTTTGTAAGTCTGATGCCGTTAAAATCAAGGTATTGCCCTCTAATTCCACTAAGATGTTCTCTAAAATAGGAATGATCGGGTTGCTCGCAACCACACCATTGATGGCTGATAATTGCTTTAATAAGATATTAGAGGCGACTAGAAACTTCATTATAATTTAGCTTTAAGATACGTGTAAAAGGGTTTTCGACAGGCTGTCGTTCAAACCTTGAAGTTAAAATAATTTAGGCTTTCTACCAAAGCTTTTAGCGAATGTATTTACCGATTGAATTTCCGCTTTCGGTAAAAGACCACGGCTAAACTGATCAGCGTCGCGAAAAGGAGCGGCACCGCGATGTTGATGACTTGGTAGAAGGTGCCGTCTGCTTGGATTTTGGCCTTATCTAAAGGACGCAATTGAATCGATTTCGATCGAGCTAACAGCGGTGAATTGTCATCTAATAAATACGTGAAGGCATTCAAAAGGAAATCCTTATTCGAGAACGTATTCTTCATGAAGGGGTCAAAACCTAAGGGTAAAGCCTGTTTTGACGCATAATTCACCTCATTAAAAGCGATGTCTCCATCGCCCACTAGGATGATCGCACTGGACGTCTTGCCCTGCGCCACAAAGTTCGTTTCCTGGTTCGCATACGGGAACGCGGATCTAAACATGCCTTCCACGAGATAGCCCACGGTTTGAACACCTGCTGTATAGGCTTCCGGGTCAAAATCCTTTCCCGCCGAATTCACCGAAATCAACGACGGCGCCTTCGATACCTGCGAGTATTTGCTGGTACTTAATAAAGGCGTTTTATGCAGTGCCACTCCAGCGATTGTATCAATCGAAGAGCTAAACTTTCCGAAAATCGCATCCAGGTTCTTGGTAACAATGAAAGTAGGATTGCCTTTTAGCAGCGGGTAAGATGGCCAAGGCATCAGCTGGATATTAGGCTTGTCACCTAGATTACCCACATTCAAGGGGATCATGCCGGAGTTTTGAGCATCCTTCACCAGATTATTATTTAACCTCAGGCCGTAATGAAATAGGATATTCTCCAGGCCATGGCGTTTAGGGCTAATGAATAGTCCCTGCTTTTCCACCGTGTCCACTTTCACGCCGTCCATCAGGAAGATGGCCTTACCGCCTTTGACAATAAAC
>JBEBDF010000077.1:0-8882 GCA_041157105.1 Bacteroidota bacterium
AAGTACGTTCATTAGACACGATGTGTGTCAACGAATCTGAATTGGTTCACCCTTGGTGGTATAATTTCAAATACGCGGCCGTAGGTGTAATTTTTGGCATTGTATTTATCAAAGCAGAAATCATTTCCTGGTTTCGTATTCAAGAAATGTTTCGCTTACAAAGCTTTCACATGTATGGTGTGATTGGTACTGCGGTTGTAGTAGGAGCCATCTCCGTATTTTTAATTAAAAAATTCAAGGTAAAAAGTATCCACGGAGAGGAAATTACATTTACAGACAAGAAGTTTAATAAAGGCCAAATAATCGGTGGCTTAATCTTCGGCCTTGGATGGGCGCTGACTGGAGCTTGCCCAGGCCCTCTTTTTGCACAAGTAGGAACAGGTGCTTTAGTTATATTAGTTGTGGTCCTAAGTGCTACAGCTGGCACTTGGGTGTATGGCAAGTTTAGAGATCAATTGCCTCATTAAAAGATGAGAGAGTAAAGATTAGAGAGAAGGATATCAATCTGTTGGTATCCTTTTTTTATGACTTTGTATTTTAAAAAAATTCTTAACTTGCTTATAGACAACTAAAAAACTATGGCACAATTTCTCCCCTTAATCCTATTATTTATTGGCGGTTCAATACTGACTATTGGCGATATTGTAATGAAAAAATGGATCATCAGTAACAATATAAAAACCTTCATAGTAGGCTTAACTATCTATCTAGTGGGTATGGTTTTTTTATCCTATAGTTTCAAATACAAAAATATAGCCACAGCATCAACCATATTTGTGATATTCAATATTGTTACTTTATCTATTGTTAGTTGGTTTTATTTTAAAGAAACTTTATCACCTATGCAATTAGCTGGTATAGCATTAGGAATCGGATCTATCATATGCCTAGAGTTAGCTTAAATTATATATGCTTCTCTGCCCATTCCTTAATCGGCTTATAGGGACCAAATTTATGTTGGGACTCTGAAAAAGGGTCCTCATAAGGACCAAACGGATGGTCAAATGGTTTATTGAGTGATTACATTCGAGCTCAGGAAAAATTAGTCTGGATGTATTATGCATTTATAAGCCAGTAATAAACAAAAAAGACGCTCTCATTGAAAGCGTCTTTTTTTACTCATAAATCATTTATTATCTAAACGTATAATCCACCCCCGTAACCTGACTCAATAAGGTCTGAGGACCATCTAAAATCTTCGCATCATGACGTAATGTAGGCGTCACTGGGGAAAATTTAGCCAAGTATTCTTTCATCATACTATGAAGCGTATAGGCCGTATTTTTAGGCTCCTTCACCCCTTTCATACGGCAAAGCATATCCTCTGGATCTCCATCACGCTCACAAGCACACAAAACGTAGGATTTCTCAAGCTCTAAAGGTGCACCACCGATAATCACCTTTTGAACGCGCTGTCCTACTCGCTCAAATGCTTTGAACTCCACTTGCATACCTTTGAAACGAATAAACCAACCACCGAAACGCAAGGAAGCATCCTGTGCAAATACGTTCTGCAATTCCTTCTCTAACCAATTCATGATTTGTTGGCCCGTCGCCTTTGCCGTCCGAATCGTGGAATCTACGGGTAACATGTCATAAAGGTAACCTTCCGTAATGGCCACTTTACCATTCTTCCCAGGAACACGTGGTGGGCAAAAACGAAAGCCATTAGACAGAACCACATCCGCATTTACCTTCCATTTCAAGGCATCAACGATGAGTGTGTCAATGGTATTCTCCACCACAAAATTTCGGTACAAAGGAAGAGTACTATATCCTAATACTTTGTCAATTTCCGACTTAAAAGGCCCTTCTAATTCCTGAACTAAACTTAAAATCTCCTTTTTGGCCGGATATTTAACTGGATCCACCTCGATTAATTCGTAAGTTGATCCAGTTACCTTACCGTCTTTGACCTGAATATCTAATTTACCGATAAATGAACCAAAAGCTCCTGGCTCAACAATTTTGGTGTACTCTGCCTGAATCGGCTTGCGAACGCGCTCATGGGTATCCGCCCCAAAAATATAATCAACTCCCTCACAATGCGGGTTATTTCCTAAAGCAATTTGCTGAGATAACCCTAAGTGAGATAAAATAATGACAAAATCACATTGCTCCTGCTCTCGCAATAAGGTCACATATTCCTTCAGGTTTTCTTCTGGTTTGGTATAAATAATCCCCTTACTATAGGTGGGCGATTGACGTAAGGGAACTAAAGGATCCGTGTAACCTAAGAAACCTATCTTAACACCTAAGCGATGTATGATTTGATAGGGCTGAAAGATTAACTCCCCTTTCTTACCTTCACCAAGATCATGGTACATGTTCGCACAAATTTTAGGAGCTAAAAGACCTCCTAATAATTTCTGCATATTCTTCTTATAATACACTACTTCCCAGTTACCTGGTAAGTATAAATCATAATTCATGGAATTTAACAAGGGTACAAATGCCTGACCTGTTGTCTTAACGGAAAGCATCGAGCCTTGGAACATATCCCCTGTATCAAGTGTAATCGTATTCTCGGGATTTGCTTGCTTCATGCGATCTAAAGCTGTAGCCATGTGCGCATAGCCACCCGCTTTGCGGAAAACAAGTTCATCCTTTTCCCAAAACAGCTCATCATGCGCATGCAATTGGCAATGCACATCCGTTGTTTGCAAAATGGTAATTTGACCGGTTGCCGGTTTTCCTGGGCTCGAAACTGTAGGAGTAGACTTTGCCTCAGAACCCGCAATGGGTGCTAAAGCGGCTACACTTGTCAATAAACCACCTTGTAAAAATTTTCTTCTCGAATTCATAGTTTAGCTTTTTGATTTCTTGTGTTTCTTAATCCATTCCTTAATTGGTTTATAGGGACCATATTTATGTTGTGACTCAGGGAAAGGGTCCGCATAAGGTCCAAATGGATGGTCAAATGGTTTACCGGAGATATCTGGCCAATCTTTAGATAAATCTTTTGATGGCCTAGGCATCGAATTAACATAAGCCGCTAAATCCCATGCCTCTTCGTCGCTTAATTGAGGCTTTTCATAAGTCGCTCCTAAAGGCATATTGTATTTTACATAGCCTGCAAAGTTCGACATCCGGTAAAGACCCGCCCCATGGTTATAGCTTTGAGCTCCCCAAAGAGGTGGATAGGTATAAGACTTCCCACCTTCTGCTAATACGCCACCGCCATCTGCTTGATGACAAGATTGACACTTAGCGGCATATACTTCTGCTCCTTTCGCTGGATCAATAGCTCTTTTTAATTCTTTCAACTTAAATATACCTGAACCCTTGGGAGATTTTCCTTTAGCTACATCCGTTCCTAGCCATTTGATATAGGCTAGAATTGCGCGCATTTCATGACTTGTTGAATCTAATGCCTTTCCATTCAGGCTCCTTTCGAAACAGTCATTTACACGCTTTATTTGGTTTTCTTTTGTGCCAGAACGAGCTCTAAACTTCGGATAAGTAGACTGAACGGCGAAATAGTTATTTCCCCAAGGTTGGGTACCAGCATTTAAATGGCAGTTTTGGCAATTCATTCCATTAGAAATCGACTTAACGGAACCTTTGGGACCTAAATAATCCGATGTATGAGCAATCAACTCTCGTCCATAAACAACCAATTCCTTTTCTTTAGGCGTTAAATACATCATTCGCCAGTCAGAAGGCGCCGTCCAAACATGGTTGAAATTAGAGTCTGGCTCAGCATATACCATAGTAGAGTCAGCTGAAACTCCTTTCTCATAATCATACGAATGAAAGACCAAGAAGAAAAAAAGCCCTACTAAAACCACTAATAAGGAATAGAGAAAAAAGGAAAGAAAATTAGTTCCCGGTGTCGACGAATTTGATATAGCCATAATTTAATTGAATATGCAAATTTAGCCTTTAATCGACATCGCAACGTGACATTTATCACTCTGGCCCTAAAATATTTAATTTTTCCGCTAAAATCTCTCCATAGTTGAATTGACTATCCCATCAAATTCCGCTTGTGTAATGCAGACGGGGTATATGTATCATTCCAGTTTTTGATATTCATATAAAAAGAGCGCATATGATTTCTACTTCCCTTGTTTAAGAAATCATAGACTAATCGAACATCCTGATTATTGGTTAAAACTAGGGAACTATTCAAATCACTTATATCCAACTCCTCAATAGTAGCCCCTACTTGATAAGCAGCTAATAAACTTACTCAACCTTGGCTTACTAATTGTGTATAAAGTGCCTGCATGTCACTCAATTCACTATTGGGGATATTTTGAAACACATTTACGCCATAATTATCAAACATCGTTTGAATTACATTATAGACTAATTTTTCTTCCTCTCGAATAAAAAGAATGCGCGCTTTTTCAGCATCGTCTAGTGGTTCAGTCGGCAAATTGATAACTGTCTGATTAATCGCGGCAAGGCTAGTAGTCATATTACCTTGACCAGCATTCATTGGGTCGTTATTTTTTGAACACCCTGCTATTACTACTAAAAGGGCTAAAGCCCACAACTCACTTTTAAATGTTTTCAAATGATTATTTATTTTTCCAAAGGTCATTCTATTGCATTACGCAAATCGTGATAAATCACACGAATTAGGGAAAGTGACAATAATCACGTTTTACATTTTGGGTTTTAGCTAATATTACAGACCAAACAGTAAATCGTTAACCATGAAAACTCATCATAGCTGTTTGATAAGAACAATAAAAATGATGAAAACTTTCCCCTTTGATCGGTCAAAGGAACACTGGTCGATGTATCAAATGAAAAAATATCTACTCCCCTATCTGTATTGGAATCAGACTCTTACAGAAAAGATGTAAAATAAAAAGACCGCTAAAAGTAGCGGCCTCTCATTAATATTTCAAGTAAGCCCAACCGGCTTCTTGTTTGAGAACCACTTCGGCGACCCCGGAAGGAACTGTTCCCACCTGAGACAAAATGGTAGCGCGATCGATTTTCCGTTCGCGAATGGTATTTTCGCAGGCTTTGAATAAGACTCCAGAAGCAGCTAACTCAGCAATTTTAGCTTTTTGAGTGGTTTTACCATCTACTAAAATACTAATTCCAGCCCCGTGAGCTACAAGCTCGATTTGGGTAGAAGAGCCTAAAGCCGTTTGAAGATTTGAAATGTTTTTTAGTGCACCATGCCATACTAAAGTGTCCGAAGTATTCAATTGGATCACTACTTTATGAGTTTGTGCGTTTGCTGAAAAGGAAAGAAAAGCAACAAAAAGGGTTAACAGTATTGATTTTTTCATAAATCTAAATTTTTTCTAAACTTACTTATTTTATAGAATGAAAGCAATGTGGAACGAGCGATATCAGCAAGATATCTACCAATATGGAATCAATCCAAACGATTTCATGGCGGAACAAATACATCAAATACCAGCGGGTCGAATTTTATTCCCAGGAGCCGGGGAAGGCAGGGATGCTGTTTTTGCGGCTAAACTAGGTTGGGAGGTGCACGCCTTTGACCTTAGTGAACAAGGTCAATCAAAAGCCATAAAGCTAGCCTCACAAGAAAAGACTCGCATTCATTTTAAAGTAGCTGATGCCTCGTTAGTCAAATTTCCATTAGCGTCTTTTGACATCATAGCCCTTACCTATTTCCATTTACCCATCGAAACCAGGCTACCCTTTTATGCTAATTGTGTTTCGTGGTTAAAACCTGGTGGTATAATTCTCTTAGAAGGTTTTACAAAACAGCAATTAGGATTAAGCTCAGGCGGGCCTAAAAATATCGATTGGTTATTTTCTGCCAAAGAATTAGAAACTGAATTCCCCGGCTTAAAGATTCTTATTAATGAAGAAAAGCAACGGAATTTAGATGAAGGTCCCTTACACCAAGGTTTGGCAGAAGTAGTACAATTCATTGCACAAAAATAGATCAGAGACATTTGTCACGATTCAGCCCATTTACGAGGGTTATATTTGCGTATAAAACACAAAACAAGATGTTAACATTACTGAAGAATTTATTGGGCATTGGCCCTAAAGTGGACCTGAACGAGTTAATTGCATCAGGCGCAATAGTAGTGGACGTTCGCACGCCAGCTGAATACAAGGACGGACACGTGAAAGGATCCATTAACATACCTTTGCAAACTTTAAATGCTAATTTGAACAAATTAAAGAAAGATCACGTTATAATAACCTGTTGCCGCTCGGGAAGCCGTAGTGGTATGGCCAAACGAATGCTAAAAGCAAATGGATTCGAACAGGTGCACAATGGTGGGGCTTGGACGTCTATTAAAGCATAAAGCACAAAGAATAAAGCATAGATTAAAGATAAGAGAGTATAGAGTAGAGAGTATAGAGTAGAGAGTATAGAGTATAGAGTATAGAGTTTGAATCGCCTACGGCGATGACTCTAGTGACTAAGTTGCAAAGCAACGACTAAGACGAAGTCGACTAAGTCCAAAGGACGACTACTTTCCACTGACAACTGTCCACTGAAAACTGTATTACCATGAGCAAATTCGCCGAATTATTGAAATCGCCAGAACCCGTTTTAGTTGATTTTTCAGCTGAATGGTGTGGCCCATGCAAGCAATTAAAGCCTATTTTAGAGCAATTAAAGTCTAAAATTGGAGATTCTGCCAAAATCATTAAAATCGATGTCGACAAGAATCGTACCTTAGCAGATAAATTTCAAATACGTTCTGTGCCCACGATAATCCTTTTTAAGGATGGGAAGTCGGTTTGGCGGCAGTCGGGGGTGATTCAAGCGAACGTTTTGGAAGGAATTATTAAACAACATTCGAAATGAAAAAAGTACTTTATTCTATTTTTATAGCAAGTCTATTATTTTCTTGTGGGCCAAAAGAAGGACAACAAGATCTAGGCGCTGCTGAATTCAAAACAGCCTTGGCTGGAGAGTCAGGAGCACAAATTTTAGACGTCAGAACAATTGATGAATTTCAAAATGGTCATATTGAAGGTGCCATCAATGCAGATGTAAGTTCACCTGCTTTCGCAGAAATCGCTGGTGAATTAGCAAAAGACAAAACAGTCTACGTTTACTGTTTATCAGGAGCAAGATCCTCTTCTGCGTCGGGAATGCTCAAAGAAATGGGCTTCAAATCCATCGTCAATTTAACAGGTGGAATGCTAGCATGGCAGTCAGCGAATTTACCTATTGCAACAGGCGAATCGAAAACACCTGCCTCAGCTGGTTTAACCGAGGTAAGTTTCGCTGAAAAAATCAAAGGCAAGCCGATGGTCATCATCGACTATAATGCCACTTGGTGCGGACCATGCAAGCAATTAAGCCCAATTTTAAAGGCTTGGGTAAAGGAACAGAATGGTAAAGTAGAACTGATCGAAATCGATGTAGATGAAAACCAAGAGCTAGCTAAATCCAAGCAAATAGAATCCATTCCTTACCTTGAAATGTATAAGAATGGGGTGAAAACTTGGACAAGTGTGGGGTTGATAGGAAAAGAAGAGCTGGACAAGTCACTGCGCTAGGGGCTAGTCGTCCTTCGGACTTAGTCGACTTCGTCTTAGTCGTCCTTCGGACTTAGTCGACTTCGTCCTAGTCAATAGGTCGCCACTTCGTGGCTTGGTCAGAGGCTATGACAAAGCACAATTTGCTATTTTTCAAGATGTTACAGGAGGGGCTTTTCCAAAGTTGTTAGTTCAAATTCGTTATTGAAAATTATTGCGCAGCACAATTTTAATAACGAATTTGAACTAACAAGTCATCCTCACCTTCACTACCCCAGCCGACATTACCGTCAAGCACCCAATAACGACAATACTGACATTCAATTCAAAATAGTCAGCCAAAATTCCTGTCAAAATAGCCCCAAAAGCATAGCCTAAATCGCGCCAAAGGCGAAAGACCCCTAAACTAGCCGCTCGATCAGTGGGATGTGTATTTTGCGCAATGGAGGCTAAAAAGGTAGGGTAAACCACAGCCGTACCCAGTCCTAACACAAAAGATAGGGCCGCATAAACGAAAAAGGTCTCAGCCCAAAGCAGGCCTAAAATAGCTATGCCTTGCAGAAGCATACCAATAAAAAGCAAATCTTTTTGGCATATAAAATCAGACAAACGCCCCGTTCCTAGCTGAGCTAATCCCCAAACTAAAGGATAAATCGCCGTTATCAGCCCAATATCCGCTAAGCAAAACCCTTTCGTGGCTAGGAGTATGGGGAACAAGCCCCAAATCATCCCATCATTCAAATTATTTACTAATCCAGCCTGCGTAATTGATCCTAAATTTCGATTCCATAAACTAGTATCCCAAAATCGATTTTTCAACAAAGGTACCGAACTCTCGGCCGCTGCTTTGTGCACAAAAAGCTGGGTGTCTTTAACCCAAATAATACTCAACGACAGACCTAAAATCACAAAAATGATACCAATATAGAAAGGATAAGGCCTAACGCCATAAGCATTCGCTATCGAAGCGGTCAACAAAGCAACTAAACCGACTGATAGGTAACCCGCAAATTCATTGATTCCCATTGCGAGACCGCGCTGTTTATCCCCCACTAAATCAATTTTCATCGTCACCGTACTGGACCAAGCAAGACCTTGGTTAAAACCTAGCAAGACGTTAGCCACAATGATCCAATTCCAAGATGGCGCCCACATCAAAAGAAAGGGAATGGGAATCGCAAACAACCAGCCGTAAATCAATAATCGACGCCTTCCCACTGCATTCGCAAAATGACCGGCGAAGTAATTAGTCACGGCTTTGACAATTCCAAAAACAACAATAAACGAAAAAATTGCTGTGTGGGAAGCCATTTGAAATTCCTCTGAAGCCAAACGAGGCAGTATCGATCTTTCTAAACCGACCATGCCTCCCACGAATGCGTTGACTAAAACTAATAAACTAAACTGTTGCCAGTTTTCTTTTAAACCTA
>JBEBDF010000078.1:0-8730 GCA_041157105.1 Bacteroidota bacterium
CCAGTTTCGGTCATTTCCTTACAACAAGAATCCATCTCCCGCCCTATTCAAGCTTCCGGCGTTTTCACAACGGAAGATGAGACCTATTTAGGTTTCAAAATAGGTGGTGTCATCCAACACGTGTTCGTGAAAGAGGGCGATGCCGTGAAAGCGGGTCAGCTCTTAGCTAGCTTGAATCTCACCGAAATCAAAGCGCAAGTGCAGCAAGCTCAGATCATGCTAGAGAAAGCGAAGCGTGATCATGCTCGCGCTAAGAATCTGTACCGAGACAGTGTGGCGACTTTAGAGCAATACCAAAATGCAAAAACCGGCCTAGAGATCGCGCAAGAAGCCTATAATGCAGGTGCGTTTAATCAAAGTTATGCCGAAATCAGAGCCTTGAAATCGGGTTTTGTGTTGAAGAAATTAGCTAATGACGGTCAGGTAGTAGGTCCGGGAACTCCGGTCGTTTTATTGAACGGGGCGAACAAAGGAAATTGGGTGTTGAAGGTGGGTTTGAGCGACCGGGACTGGGCGGCGACGCGAGTGGGTGATCCGGCTGAGGTAACGATTGATGCGGCCTCGGGAGAAAAATTTAAGGCCTCCGTATTGTCAAAATCCGAGGGGGTAGATCCGGTGACGGGAACGCTTTGGGTAAGTTTGCGCATCAGTGGGGCGCCGACAGCGCAGCTGGCGGCGGGGCTTTTTGGCAAGGCTAAAATAACACCTCGCGAAAAGATCAAATCCTGGGTGATTCCCTACGATGCGATTCTAGATGGAAACGCAACGGAAGGCTATGTTTTCGTAACGAAAGACGGAAAAACAGCTCAAAAAGTGAAGATCCAAATCTCGAGTATCGACCACGGAAGGGTTTTTGTTTCTAGTGGCTTAGAAGAGGCACAATCGCTAATTACGAGCGGAAATGCCTATTTAGACGCCGGTTCAGCCATTAAAATCGTTCGCTAATCATGAAAATAGCTAACTACGCGGTAAAGAATTACCAATTCACGCTGACCATGTTCTTGATGGTCGTGGTGGTGGGTATTGTGACGATTATGACGATGCCTCGCGCCGAAGATCCAGATATGAATGCCCCTCAATTCCCGATTATCGCTGTTTATCCGGGTACAAGTCCGGACGATATGGAAGAGCTGGTGGTGAAACCGGTGGAGAAAAGACTCTACGAACTGGAGAATGTCCGCAAGATAAATACCACGATTAGTGATGGTTTAGCAGTGTTCGCGGTTTACTACAAATATGGCGTGGTGGTGGACGAGAAATACTCAGAAATCGTTCGCGAATTAAACAGCATCAAAAGCGAATTACCTAAAGAGGTCATCAAACTAGAGGCTCAAAAAGCCACACCATCGGGCACGAACGTGTTGCAGATGGCACTGATTTCGAACAATGCGTCTTTGGATGTATTAAAAAATACGGCAGAGCGCCTGCAAGAAGACCTGGAGAAGGTGACATCTCTAAAAAAAGTGACTATTTCAGGCTTACCAGAATCACAGGTCAAGATCGATTTAAACATCGAAAAGATGGCACAGATGCAGGTTTCACCTGACCGCGTTTTGCAAGCCATTCAAAGCGAAATCGCGAATATTCCCGGCGGAAGTATCGTCGAGAACACGAAATCCTATAATATCCTGACTTCCGGAAATTACCAAAACATCGACGAAATCAAGAACACCATCGTGTTCTCCTACCAAGGCAAAAACGTGTTTCTGAAGGATGTGGCGAATGTGTATTTCGATTATGCCCCCGAAAATCACATCACACGACTAAATCAAAATCGCTGCTTGTTCATTTCAGCAGCCCAAAAATCCGGAGAAAACATCGCGAAGACCCAGGCGGCCTACGAACCTGTGATTGCTCAATTCAAGAAGACGCTTCCGAAAAACATCGACTTAGTCGTGAATTTTGATCAAGCCGAAAATGTCAATACCCGCCTGAGTGGCTTATTGAAGGACTTTATCATCGCCATTCTCTTAGTCGCATTAACGCTCTTACCTCTCGGTTTGCGCGCAGCTTCCATTGTGATGATTTCGATCCCGCTTTCTTTAGCGATCGGGATTATCCTATTGAACATCATGGGTTACAGCTTAAACCAACTAAGTATTGTGGGTTTAGTGGTGGCATTAGGACTTTTAGTGGATGATAGTATTGTAGTCGTCGAGAATATCGAACGCTGGATGCGCGAAGGGCATAGCCGATTAGATGCGACCTTGAAAGCTACGAATCAGATCGGAATGGCCGTTTTAGGTTGTACGGTGACCTTGATTATTGCCTTCTTACCGTTGGTATTTTTGCCAGAAGCATCCGGCGAATTCATCCGCAGTCTACCGATGGCCGTGATCTTCTGTATCGTCGCTTCCTTAGTTGTTTCGCTGACGGTAGTTCCGTTTTTATCGAGCCGGGTATTAAAGTCGCATGAGGGAAATCCGGAGGGAAATCTATTTATGCGCTTGTTGAAAAAACTGATTTCGGGCTCTTATTCCCGCTTGTTGGATTGGGCTATTCAACGACCTAAAACTACTTTATTGATTGCTATTGCCATTTTTGTGGCTTCCTTACAGCTCTTCCCTATCGTCGGATTCAGTCTTTTCCCGGCCTCTGAAAAGCCGCAATTTATGGTCAATATTTTCAGCCCCTTGCAATCGAATTTAGCCTATACGGATTCGGTTTCCAAACTGATCGAAAGCGACCTGCGCAAGCTTCCAGAGGTTAAATACGTGTCTGCTAATGTGGGTAAAGGTAATCCACGTATTTACTATAATGCGATTCCACTGAACGACCGAACCGATTATGGTAACCTATTTGTTCAATTGCAGGACGATTTAGGCGCAGATGAGAAAATCAATCTTATCGAGAAACTGAGGACAAAGTACACCAATTATCCAGCGGCGACCATCGAGGTGAAAAACTTCGAGCAAGGCCCGCCGGTAGTGGCTCCCGTGGAAGTCCGCATTCTAGGCGATAATGTAGACACTTTGCGCCAAATCGCCAGCCGCGTCGAAACGATGCTAAAGAACACGAAGGGGACGATTTACGTGAAAAACCCATTGAAAAATCTGAAATCAGACATCAAATTTGACATCAACAAGGAGAAGGCGAGCATGTTAGGAATTCCTACCGTGAGCATCGACCGCATGATTCGCCTAGTGGTGGCTGGATTTGATTTAGGCAAAATGACTGATAAAGAGGGGAAAGAATATGCGATTGTTGTTTCCAAACCGCATCCGAAACACCCAAGCCTAGAGGTATTCGATAACCTCTATGTGAATAACGTGCAAGGTACGGCTATCCCTTTAAGCCAAGTGGCCTCCGCCAGACTTCAGACCTCGCCGGTGAGTATTAGTCACTTGAATAAGAATCGTTTAGTGTCTGTGAGTTCATTCGTGGAAAAAGGCTTTTTGAATAACGAGGTGATTGCGGAAACGGAGAAAAACCTCGAAAAGATCGCGCTTCCAGCTGGATACCACTTCGAGATGGGAGGAGAAGTGGAGAGTAAGAACGAGAGCTTTGGTGGGTTTGGAACTATCATCTTAGTGACGATATTCTTCTTTATTGCCGTACTTATTCTTGAATTTGGAACGTTTAAAAGTACGTTGATTGTGCTCTCTGTTATTCCTTTAGGCATCGTGGGGGCGCTTTTAGCCCTTTGGTTTACGGGAACTCCGCTTTCCTTTGTGGCTACGGTAGGTCTGATAGCACTCGCAGGAATTGAGGTGAAGAATACCATCTTGTTGGTTGATTTTACTAACCAATTGCGAGCCGAAGGTATGCCTATGGAACAAGCCATCCGCGAGGCCGGTGAAGTGAGGTTCCTACCAATTATTTTAACGACCTTAACAGCCATCGGGGGCTTAATTCCGATCGCCATTTCTACTAACCCGTTAATTTCACCTCTCGCGATCGTGATGATAGGCGGACTAATTAGCTCCACCCTACTCTCCCGCATCGTGACCCCGGTGGTCTATAAACTAATTCCACCTAGGATATGACTTTGAGCACGATTTTACTCCTTCCGCAACTGATTATTGGTTCTTATACGTCCAAAGGCAACCCCGGTATTGAGATCTTTAATTGGGATGCCAAAACCGGTAAAGCAACGAAAAGCTATGCGCTTAAAACACCAGGGGCGTCCTATCAGGCCATTTCAGGCAACTACCTGTTCTCCGTTTCAGAAGAGGGCGATGGGAAAGCAGGCGTTTCATCTTTCAGATTACGGGACGGGAAATACTTCCCGATCAACACCGAATTAAGTCGGGGCGATCATCCTTGTTTCGTCTTGTACCGCGAGAAATCGAAGACCGTTTATACGGCAAATTATACGGGAGGTAGCGTCAGTGTATTTCAGACCACAGCTGGTCGTTTAAAACCCTTAGCTCAGTATATTTCCTACCAAGGCTCCAGCATCAATAAAGACCGCCAAAACAGTGCCCACGCTCACATGGTCGCTCTTTCACCAGATCAAAACACCTTGTTTGTGACCGATTTAGGTTCGGATAAGATCTATGCGCATACCATTTTGGCAAATGGGCTTTTAGACGAAAGACGTTCAGAAATCGTCCTCACCCCCGGCAACGGTCCACGCCACATGCGCTTCAATGCAACAGGCGATCGCGCTTATTTATTGAATGAATTGAGCTCTGATGTGGATGTATTCGCCGTGAAAGGCGCGCAATTAGAAAAGATCCAAAGCATCCCAGCTGATACTTCCGCCACACGCGTGAAAGGTTCCGCAGATATCCATCTCTCCCCAAATGGAAAATGGTTGTTAGCCTCTAACCGAATCTCGAGCAACCAGGTGGTCGTTTTTAAAGTCGACGCTAATGGAAAATTAACCCGTGTATTTCACCAAAACGTGGCTAAAATCCCCCGCAACTTCACCTTCGATCCATCTGGTAAATTTGTGTTAGTGGCAAGTCAGGAAGAAGACCGCGTGCAGGTATTTTCGTTCGATGACGCGACGGGTTCGATGCAAGATTTGCACCAAGATATTCTAGTCAAATCACCCGTTAGCTTGCTAATTCGCTAATCGCCTTCACTAAGACGTCGAGCTCTTTCAAGGTTGTAAAGACATTAGGGGTGATTCTACATCCATGGATGTTTCCTCCATCGATGGCCACGGTGAAAATCTTGTACTCTTTCATCAGACGCTCGGCTAAAACGGAAGGTTTAATTCCCTCAATCCCTACATTCGCTATCGCACAGGATTTCGTGGGATCCGCCGGATGGTGTAAGCGCACTCGTGGAAGAGGGCGAACCTTCATCGTCCAGTAATTTTGCAAGAAACGTAAACGTGCTTCCTTGCGAGCAGGACCCAGTTTTTCGTAGAAATCAATCGCGTCATCTACGGCTAAATCCGTATAAACGGGAATGGTTCCCACGTGATTCAAATGGGCTATATCCGTTACTGGCACTCCTTCTTCCGCGAGCAGCGGCCATATCTTAGCTATTTTATCTTTTCGAACGTGTAGAATTCCTACACCCAAGGGCACTGCTAGCCATTTGTGCAAACTCGCCCCATAATAATCGCAATTCAGGTCGGAGATTTTGAATTCAAATTGGGCCACCGCGTGTGCGCCATCTACCATCACTTCTACGCCGCGGGCGTGGGCCATGTCGCAGATTTGACGAACTGGATTGATTTGACCGGTAATGTTAACCATATGGCAAACCATAATGAGCTTGGTTTTATCCGTGATGGCTTTGGCATACAAATCTACAATTTCTTGATCTGAAGCTGGATTTATAGGAAGTGAAATGATCTTCAAAACGATGCCTTGACGGCGAGCGACTTGCTTAAACATGTCTTGCATCGCGCCATAATCTTGCATCGCAAAGATGGCCTCATCCCCTGCTTTCCAAGGGAAACCGCTAATAATGGTGTCTAAAGATTCGGTGGTATTTCTAGTTAAAACGAGTGTGTCCTCTGGGCAACCGACTAAGCGGGCGACGCGCGCGGCGATTCGTTTTTTATTGTCAAATTGCACCGTCCGCATATAATAAGCGCCCTGTGCATTCACCGTGCGGATATGTCGAAAGTATTTCTCCAAAGTCGCCTCCGGTGTGATATTATAGTACCCACTTTCTAGATTGATAAAGTCAGGGCTGAGTTTATATCCGCCTCGAATTCCTTCCCAAAATTCTTCGTCCGAAGCAAGTGACTCGACTGTTTGAGTTTTGGCATACGAAAACCAAGGAGCAGATGCTCCTAAAAGTGTGCAGGCTTTTAAGAAGGTACGTTTATTCATGTCAGAAAATTAACAAAAAAATCACATTTTGCCCTTGAATAATGAAGAATGTCATTAAATTTGTTTTCCGCCTCATTTTAGGCGAATACCTAGAACAATTTAACACAAAATACCATGATGAAAAGAAGAGATGCCATCTCTCAAATCGCCTTGTTATTAGGGGGTGCTTTCACAGCACCTACGCTAATGGCAATGGATGTGAGAAACGGCAAAAGCACCATCGCTGCAGCTGATTTCAGCTTAACCGATGTACAACGCAAAATCGTCTCAGCCGTTGCTGAACATATCCTTCCTAGAACCTCCACGCCAGGTGCGATCGATGCAGGTGTTCCTTCCTTCATCGAAATGATGTTACAAGATTGTTACAAAAAGCCAGAGCATTACAGCTTCTTGAAAGGCGCAAATGATCTGATTAAAGCCGATTTCTTAGGACAATCACCGGCAGGTCAGGTAGCTATGTTAAAACTACTAGAATCGAACACAAAAGATTTAATGAAGAACTTTTCTCAGAAGAAAATCAAAGTGGGCGATAATATTGACAAAGACACATTAGAAGGCGCTAATGGTGTTCCATTCTGGAGATTAATGAAAGAATTAACACTTTTAGGATACTACACATCTGAAGTAGGTGTTAAAGCGTCCTTTATTTACGAGCAAACGCCGGGTAAGTATGAGTTGATTACGGATATGAAGCCGACTCAAAAATCTTTCATGTATTAATCTGATAAATTTAGAAGACAATGAATCTTAATATAGATGCAATAAAAGGCCAAACATTTGACGCAATCGTCATCGGATCAGGTATCTCCGGAGGTTGGGCTGCAAAAGAATTAACAGAGAAAGGCTTAAAAGTAGCCGTTCTTGAGCGTGGTCGCGAAATCAAGCATATCGAAGGGTATGAAACGGCCATGAAAAGTCCATGGGAGTTCAATCACCGTGGTCGTCCTACAAATATGGCGGCTGAGGAATATTGGGCAAACATGCGTACGGGTTATACAGCGAATGAGGAAACTCGCTATATGTTTGAGAATGATTCTCAAAATCCATACATCGAGAAAAAAGGTGGTTTCGATTGGATTCGTGCTTATCACACAGGGGGTAAATCTCTTTTGTGGGGTCGCCAAACCTACCGCTGGAATCGCGAGGATTTCTTAGCAAACGAAAAAGAAGGCATTGGTACTCCTTGGGCTATTAAATATGATGATTTAGCTCCATGGTACTCCTACGTAGAGAAATTTGCAGGTATTTCTGGTCAAGCTGAAGGCTTAGACGTATTACCTGATAGTGATTTCTTACCTGCTATGAAGATGACTGCTCCAGAAGTTCACTTCAAAAATGAAGTAAACAAGAAATTAGGTCGCCCAGTAACCGTAGGTCGAGTAGCGCACTTAACTCAGCCTACGAAGCAACAATTAGACTTAGGCCGTTCGTCATGTAACTACCGTAACAAATGTTCACGTGGTTGTCCTTACGGTGCTTACTTCTCTTCGTTATCTGCTACTTTACCTGCAGCGATGCGCACAGGTCGTTTAACCATGATCCACAATGCAATTGCCGCTGAAATCATTTATGATGAGGCTACGCAAAAGGCAAAAGGGGTTCGCGTGATTGATCAAAACACGAAGGAATCAAAAGAGTATTTCGCAAAAATCATCTTCGTAAACGCAGGTGCGATTCAATCTACTTCCATTTTAATGAACTCGAAGTCTAACCGTTACCAAAATGGTTTAGGTAATGATTCAGATCAATTAGGCCGTAACATCATGGACCACCACTTAGGTGCGGGTGCTAGCGCAACAGTGGAAGGTTTTGAAAAAGATTACATGTTCGGAAATCGTCCGAATGGTTTATATATTCCTCGTTTCCAAAACTGGGGAAAAGACAAACGTGCTTATTCACGTGGTTTCGGATACCAAGGTGGCGCGAGCCGCGAAGGATGGGGACGTGGCGTGGGAGCGGATGGCTTCGGTGCTGAGTTCAAAGAGAGCTTAACACACCCGGGACAATGGACGGTAGGTTTTGGAGGTTTTGGAGAAATTCTTCCAAACCCAGAGAACCGTTTCGTTTTAGGTGCACAAAAAGATAAGTGGGGCTTACCAGTATTGGAATTCTCTGCAGAATTTGGTCAAAACGAATTACAAATGCGCGAGGACATGATGAACGAGGCAGCGAACATGTTAGAGGCAGCTGGATTCAAAAACATCAACGCTTACAACAAGCAAGGCACTCACATCGGTCTAGGTATCCACGAAATGGGTACTGCTCGTATGGGTACTTCCGTGAAAAACTCAATCGTAAACAAGCACAACCAAGTACACGAAGTGAAGAACGTATTCATGACAGATGGTGCAGTGATGGCATCCGCTTCTTGTGTGAATCCATCACTTACGTATATGGCGATGACGGCTCGTGCAGCTGACTTCGCGGTGAGTGAGTTGAAGAAGAAGAATTTGTAAGCGACGAAGTCGCTAGTCGCCTGCGGCTTAGT
>JBEBDF010000079.1:0-8477 GCA_041157105.1 Bacteroidota bacterium
CGAGACGCGATGAGGAGAAGGCGAGAGCGAAGGAGCGGATTTTCTCGGTGCGTGATGATTTTGGGCAGTGGGATGCGAAACGCCAAAGACCTGAATTATTTGATATGCTAAACGGCCGCATCGCGGTAGGTGAAAACGTACGTGTTTTCCCGATTTCGAACTGGACGGAACTGGATGTTTGGAACTACATCAAAGAAGAAAAGATGGAGATCCCAAGCATCTATTATTCGCACAAACGCCAGGTGATTGAGCGGGATGGAATGCTTTGGGCAGATTCTGAATACCTGAACAAGGAAGCAGATGAGATTCCATTTGAGGCTACAGTTCGCTTTAGAACAGTGGGCGATATGACGTGTACAGCGGCGGTTTCTTCGGATGCTACCGATATCGATGTGATCATTGAAGAAATTCTTTCTGCCGAAATATCCGAAAGAGGGGCGCGTATCGACGACAAACGTTCAGAGGCCGCCATGGAAAAGAGAAAGCAACAAGGTTATTTTTAATTCAATCAGAGACAAGAACACATGGATATTTTACGCATAGCTACCGCAGGTTCCGTTGATGATGGAAAAAGTACCTTAATCGGTCGCCTGTTATACGAGACTAATTCGATTACCAAAGATAAAATCGAGGCCCTCGAAAGTGCCTCCAAACGCAAAGGACTAGACTTTTTAGACCTATCCCTTTTAACCGATGGCTTGATCGCCGAGCGCGAGCAAGGAATCACCATCGATGTGGCGCACATTTATTTCTCTACACCTACCCGCAAGTACATCATTGCGGATACCCCGGGTCACGTAGAATACACCAGAAACATGGTGACGGGTGCCTCGAACGCGAAGGTTTCCTTAATCCTTGTGGATGCCCGCCAAGGGGTGGTTGAACAAACGGCTCGACACTTGTCGATCGCCGCGATGTTACGCATTCCGAAAGTGATCATCTGTGTAAACAAGATGGACCTGGTACAATACCAGGAATCGACATTTATTGCCATCAAAGAAAGTCTATCTGAGTTAGTCACTCAAACGACTTTCGAAGGACAGGAAATCAGCTTCTTGCCTATTTCTTCTTTGTACGGCCAAAACATCACCCAAAAGGCTAACGAAATGCCTTGGTTTAGCGGCAATACCCTCTTAGGTGAATTAGAAGCCTTCGAATATGCCTCTACTTTGGCGCATGCTCCAGCTCGTTTCCCAGTTCAGTTTGTCGTGAGACCGATGACTGAAGCTTACCACGACTACCGGGGTTATGCAGGAAAAATCAGCTCAGGCACCTTTAAAGTGGGCGACAGCGTTCGCGTCTTGCCTACGGGTCAAGAGAGTACGATTGCGACGATTGAGAAATTCGACAACAAACTATCGCAGGCTATCGCAGGGGATTCTGTGACTATTACCTTGACTACAGATGTGGATATCTCTCGTGGAAATACGCTTGTATTAGCCTCTGAGAATCAAGCACCACAGCTAAAGGATTTTTCAGCCCAAGTTTGCTGGTTAGATCACACGGCATTGACTCCAGGTAAAACGTATTTATTGCAACACGGAATTAATATGACGAAGGCGAAAATTTCACAAATCACGGAACGCCTAGACGTAGCGACTCAAACAGCTACCGAAGGTGTCTCGAGTCTGCAACTAAACGAGATCGGCACCATTGCCTTGCGTACGGCACAACCGATTGCTGCCGATCAATATGCGGTAAATCCAGCCAATGGAGCCTTTATCCTGATTGATGAATTCTCGAATTCAACGGTAGGAGTCGGTTTCGTGAAATAAACTATTGGTATTTTTTAGGGGCGTAGAGGAAGCCAAAAGCCTCTGCGCCTTTTTTCGTATGCACCTCGTGGTGAACATAATGCGCTTTCATGATGCGCTTCATGTAGGCTGAACCCGCCTTGTATTTAATCTTGATTCGGCGGTGCACGATGATATCGTGGAAAATAAAATAGAAGATTCCGTAAGTAGCGATGCCTAATCCAATCCAAAAAAGCGGCCAATACTCCGGAATTTCAGCTCCCACGATGATGGTTAAGGTAGAGGAGATTCCGAAAACCACCGAGAAAAGGTCATTCTTCTCTAGCACATCTTTGTGATGAACGTGGTGGGATTCGTGCCAATTCCACATAATGCCGTGCATAATGTATTTATGGGTGAACCAAGCCACGCCTTCCATTCCTAAAAATGTCCCTAACCAAAGTAAAATTCCGACTAACATCATAACGCTATTTGAACCAAAATTACGGCGAATTGTTTTAAAAACCACCCTCACCTTTGGCCTAAATCAATTATCTTTGTAGGCTTATAGAACACATATGATAGATAAGAATTACGCCCCGCAGGAAATTGAGCAAAAATGGTATGCTTACTGGTTAGAAAACAAGCTTTTCGCTTCGAAACCAAACCCAGAAAAAGAGGCTTACACCATCGTTATTCCTCCTCCCAACGTCACAGGGGTGCTACATATGGGCCATATGCTGAACAATACGATTCAAGATGTCTTGATTCGGAAGGCGCGTATGGAGGGCAAAGAGGCCTGTTGGGTACCGGGAACAGACCACGCTTCCATCGCGACAGAGGCGAAAGTCGTGGCGATGTTGAAGGAAAAAGGGATTGCTAAATCCGATATTACCCGCGAGGAATTCTTAAAATATGCCTTCGAATGGAAGGATAAATACGGCGGAATTATCCTCGATCAATTAAAGAAATTAGGGGCTTCCTGTGATTGGGATCGTACGCGATTCACGATGGAGCCTTCTCTATATCAAGCGGTTATCGATACGTTTGTTCGTTTATACAACAAAGGTTTAATCTACCGCGGAGTTCGTATGGTGAACTGGGATCCGCAAGGAAAAACGGCTGTATCTGACGAAGAAGTGATTTACAAGGATGTGCAGGCCAAATTATTCCATATCCAATATCCCCTAGTAGATGGAAGCGGTTCAGTAACGATTGCAACAACACGTCCGGAAACCATTATGGCGGATGCAGCGATTTGTGTGAATCCAGCGGACGAACGCTATGTTCACTTGCATGGTAAGAAAGTACGTATCCCGTTAATCGACCGTGAAATCAGTATTATTCCGGATGAATATGTGAGCTTGGATTTTGGAACAGGTTGCTTAAAAGTGACGCCTGCCCACGATTTAAATGACTACGAATTAGGCTTAAAACATAAGTTACCGGTGATCGACATCTTGAATGACGATGGAACCTTGAACGAGAAAGCGGTATTATTCGTGGGCGTTGATCGCTTCGAAGCACGCAAGCGCATCGTGAAGCAATTAACGGAGGAAGGGTATTTGACCAAAACGGATGAATACAAGTCGACCGTGGGTACTTCTGAAAGAACGGGTGCGGTAATCGAACCGAAATTGTCTTTGCAATGGTTCATGAAGATGGAGGAGATGGCGAAACCTGCGCTAGACAACGTCATGAATGATAACATCCAATTGCATCCAGCGAAATTCAAGAACACCTACCGTTCTTGGATGGAAAACGTACGTGATTGGTGTATTTCCCGTCAATTGTGGTGGGGCCAACAAATCCCGGCCTTCTATTTAGAAGACGGCACGGTGATCGTGGCAAAAGATAAAAAAGAGGCCCTTCGAATCGCTCGAGACAAATACCAGCTATATGCCTTAGTGGAGGATGATTTGACACAAGATCCAGATGTATTGGATACCTGGTTCTCGTCTTGGTTATGGCCTATTTCGGTTTTTGATGGTATCGAAAACCCGGATAATGAAGAGATTAATTACTATTATCCGACTAACGATCTCGTAACGGGACCGGATATTTTATTCTTCTGGGTGGCGCGCATGATCATGGCGGGTTACGAGTGGAGAGATGAATTGCCGTTCAAGAATGTGTATTTAACCGGTATCGTTCGCGATAAGCAAGGTCGGAAGATGTCCAAATCCTTAGGCAACTCGCCTGATCCTTTGGAATTAATCGAGCGTTTCGGAGCGGATGGCGTCCGTTCTGGATTATTGTTCTCCGCACCAGCTGGAAACGACTTATTATTCGATGAGAAGTTGTGCGAACAAGGACGTAACTTCTCGAATAAAATTTGGAATGCGTTCCGTTTATTGCGCGGTTTAGAAGTAGTACCAGGTGCATCTTTGCCTGAACACGTGTTAGCAACGGCTTGGTTTGAGTCGAAATTAAACCAAACCATTGTCGACGTTCAAGATCATTTCAGCAAATTTAGAATTTCAGATGCCTTATTAAGCATCTATGAGTTGGTTTGGGATGATTTCTGTGGTAAATATTTAGAGATTATCAAGCCGGCTTACCAAAGCCCGATCCATGCTGACACCTTACAGGATGCATTAGGATTATTCGATTCCTTAATGCGATTGATGCATCCTTATATGCCATTCATTACCGAAGAAATTTGGCAGGTGATCGATGAGCGTGCGAAAGGAGAGTCGATCTGTAAGGCAGAATTCCCTAGAGCGGGTGTCGTGAACGCTTCATTAATTGCTCTGTTCGATGTCGTTTTCGAGGTCGTAACGAAAGTTCGAGAGATCCGTAATTCGAAGCAATTATCTCCTAAGTTAGCTTTATCGCTAAATATCAAAGCTGAAAATAAAGCAGCCTATGCGCCAGTAGAGGCGATTATGATGAAGCTAGCGAATTTAGAATCTATCTCTTTTGTGTCTGATGCGGTAGCAGATGCGCAAACTTTTGTGGTGAAAGCCGATCAATTCTTCGTTCCATTAGCGAATGACGAAGATCCAGCTGTCGTGAAAGCGGAATCAGAAAAAGAATTAGTTTATCTGTTAGGTTTCAAAAAATCAGTGGAAGCAAAATTAGCCAACGAGAAATTTGTGGCGAATGCGAAAGCAGATTTAGTGGAGCGCGAAAGACAGAAATTAGCTGACGCCGAAACAAAGATTCAGTCGCTGCAAGAATTACTAGCTCGTTTAGGATAATGAAGTTTCTATATGCCTTTTTCGTCGGGTTGGCTCTTTTCTCTTGTTCTTCAGAAAAGTCGGAGAGGAGTGCACCAGAGATTCAATGGGATTTCCAAAGAATCGATCGGGATATGGCAGCTGCAAAATCGGAGACTGAAATGGCAGCTTTATTATCGAAGCACCCCGAGATCAGTGTTGGCTATTTCGGTGCAAGTCCTTCAAAGACTCCCTATTTAGCGCAGGATTTATTTCGGCTGTATGCAAACCCGGCCTTGCGTAAATTCTATGACCAAAGTCAGGAGGCTGGTTTTTTCGGCGGTGATGCGCTAGAAAAAGAGTTAAAAAAGGCTTTCACCAAGATTCAACAAGAGTTTCCAGGTGTCAAAACACCTAAGATTAGAACGGTTTTTTCTGGATTTGGCGGTGTAGGTGGGGGTGAATTTACGGCACAAAATTTGGTCGTTTCTGACTCCCTGATCATCGTGGGTTTAGACTACTTTATGGGCTCTCTCGGTCTATACAAGGCACCTAATGTATATGCATACCAAATGCGCCGTTTGGAACCTAAAGCTTTGGTCGCACAAGTCATCTTACAATATTCTGCCTTTCTGATTAAACAATCAGAGAATGATGCAAGTTTATTAAGCGATATGATTTGGTATGGCAAAGGTTACGTTTTTGCGAAAACGATTTTACCTACCGTACCAGATAGTCTCATTTTTGGTTATACACAGCAGGAAATTGCGGAGACGAATGCCTTCCAAAAAGAAGTTTGGGAACATTTTATCGATCGCAAATTGTTATTCAGTACCGATAAGGCAGTCAAGTCAAAGTACTTGGACGAACGACCAAAAACGACCGAAATTGGCCCAGCATGTCCAGGCGGCATTGGCCGTTGGTTAGGATGGCGAATTGTGGATTCCTATTGGAAACAAAAGCCTAAAACAACCTTAGCAAAGATAGTGACTAACCCAGAAGCAAATCGATTATTCCTCGATTCAGGCTACCGCGGCGAAGCAGACAAACAATAAGATGGCAAAAAAACAACACGGTGATATAGGCGGAGGAGTAGATCCAAAAGATGCCGTTAAAGTAAGCAAACAAGGTTTATCCAAGGCCGTCAAGATATTTCGATTCGTCATTCCTTACAAATGGACCTTCATTGTAGGGATGGCATTTCTTTTACTTTCTAACCTGACAACCCTAAGCTTTCCCCTATTAATCGGTGAAATGACGAAGGTCATCGAAGGCAAATCGGAGTATAAAATCAACGAGGTTACCCTGTTCTTTTTCGCGGTTTTAATCGTTCAAGCCATCCTCTCTTTCTTCCGCATCTATACCTTTGCGCAAGTCTCAGAGAAAGCCATGCGAGATGTGCGTCAGACTTTATATGCTAAAATCATCACCCTTCCCATTTTCCATTTCGAGAAAAGACGTGTAGGCGAATTGATGAGCCGCATTACCTCGGATATCACGCAATTACAAGACGTATTATCAATCACCCTAGCCGAATTCTTCCGCCAGGTTTTCACCCTCGTAGGTGGCGTAGCGTTAATTACCTACATCTCCTGGAAGCTGACTTTGTTCATGTTAGCCACCTTCCCGGTCTTGGTGATTTCAGCAATCGTGTTCGGTAAGTTCATTAGGAAGATTTCCAAAAAAGCCCAAGACGAGCTCGCTAACACCAATATCATCGTCGAAGAAACCTTGACTTCAATTCAAGCAGTGAAAGCCTTCACCAACGAGAAATACGAGGTAGATCGCTACACTACTTCCTTAAATAAGGTAGTAGGCGAAGCTTTAAAAGCGGCGACGCTACGTGGTGGTTTTGTGAGCTTTGTAATCTTTGCTTTATTCGGTGGAATCGTGGGAGTCGTTTGGTACGGTGCCGCTCTTGTAGCCCAAGGTGATTTAATCTTAGCAGATCTATTAACCTTCATTTTCTACACAGCCTTCATCGGAGGCTCCGTAGGTGGTTTAGGCGATATTTATGCCCAATTACAGAAGACCATTGGTGCCTCAGATCGTATACTAGAAATCTTAGGTGATCCATCGGAGATTGATTTGACGCGTGATACCTCCGCTTCTGCAGTAACTTTCGGTCAAATCAAAGTACAAGACCTCGAGTTCTCTTACCCTTCACGCCCATCGGTTCAAATCATTAAAGGGATCAACTTTACCATTGAACCAGGCCAAAAAGTAGCCATCGTAGGCACGTCCGGAACAGGTAAATCGACACTGGCCCAATTGTTAATGCGTTTCTATGAGCCAAACGCAGGCTCCATTTCCTTGGGAGATCGTTCAATCGCGGACATTGATATCACCGAATGGCGTAAAATGGTCGCACTTGTTCCGCAAGAAGTACTTTTATTCGGGGGAACCATCCGTGAAAATATTGCCTACGGTAAACCAGGCGCGACGCAAGAAGAAATTGAATCAGCTGCCGAATTAGCCTATGCCAAAGAATTCGTTGAATCCTTCCCAGAGAAATGGGATACCATGGTAGGTGAACGCGGTGTAAAATTATCAGGAGGCCAAAGACAACGCATCGCAATTGCCCGCGCCATTCTCAAAAACCCGAAGTTCTTATTATTAGACGAAGCCACCAGTGCACTCGATTCAGAATCAGAAAAGTGGGTACAATCCGCTCTAGAAGAACTAATGAAAAACCGAACGAGTTTGATCATCGCACACCGATTATCCACCATTCGTTCAGCCGATTTGATCATCGTGATGGAAGAAGGCAAGATGGTGGAATCGGGTTCGCACGAAGATTTAATGAAGAAGAAATCGGGTATTTACCAAAATATGGTCAAATTGCAAACCGAACATTTAGGCTAAATGAGTTCCACTTATTCCCTTTCAGACTTTGATCTAAGATCAACCCCTTGCCGATTAGACGTTCTGTCTTCATTCCAAGCGGTGGATTTTGCCTTAAGTCAAGGAGATATAGAACAAAAGCTGAGTGAGCAATACGACCGTGTAACCATCTACCGTACACTCAAGACTTTCCTTACTTCAGGATTATTACACAAAGTTTTAGATGATAACGGAGGCGTTAAATACGCCCTGTGTAAAGAACTATGTCACCAAGGTGATCATCACCACCAACACGACCACGTGCATTTCAAATGCAATCAATGCGGCCAAACTACCTGTCTAGAAACCGTACACATTCCTACCATTGTTCTTCCAGCTGGATTCATCAAGCAGGAGAGTAATTTGTTGATTCAGGGGGTGTGCACTTCGTGTAGAGTATAGATTATAGAGTAGAGAGAAGAGAGTAGTCCGGAGGAAATAAGTCCGAAGGGAGGGAGTTGGTGGCTCTATCTCTACTCTATACTCTCTAATCTTTACTCTATTTTCGACTAAGACGCAGTCGACTAAGTCACGAAGTGACGACTAAGCCGCATAGCGGCGACTAGCGACTGTTGACTATTTAGCAAAAAAAAACCGCTCTCTTTCGAGGCGGTCTTTTATAAATAACTTGGAGCTTACTTACTTTCCCGGGTTTGATCCCAGTATCATCAGCGGTGCGGGGCTTAACTTCTCTGTTCGA
>JBEBDF010000080.1:0-8331 GCA_041157105.1 Bacteroidota bacterium
TACGTGATTCTTCGTATTCTGAATAATTACCTTCAAACCAAACTACCTGCGAATCGCCTTCAAACGCTAAAATATGCGTCGCGATGCGGTCTAAGAACCAACGGTCGTGGGAGATGACTACCGCACAGCCTGCAAAATTCTCTAAGCCTTCCTCTAAAGCACGAAGCGTATTCACATCTAAATCATTGGTCGGCTCATCGAGTAATAGAACGTTCGCGCCTTCCTTCAACATCATCGCTAAGTGAACGCGGTTACGCTCGCCACCGGATAACATGCTGATTTTCTTCTCCTGATCTGCTCCGTTGAAGTTGAATTTGCTGACATAAGCACGTGCATTTGCCTGCTTTCCACCTAACATCACCCAATCGTTCCCATCTGAAACCGTTTCGAAAACAGACTTCTCCGCTTGTAATTGGTTGTGCTCTTGATCGACATAAGCCAGTTTCACCGTTTCACCTACTTCGAAAGTCCCGGCATCCGGCTGAATCTTTCCTGTAATCAGATTGAATAATGTCGTTTTACCTGCACCGTTTGGCCCAATAATTCCGACAATACCAGCTGGAGGAAGCGAGAAGCTAAGGTTTTCGTATAATAACTTGTCCCCGAACGATTTGGACACCCCTTGAACTTCGATTACTTTATTCCCTAAACGAGGACCCGCTGGAATGAATAATTCCAACTTGTCTTCCTTCTGTCTATTCTCTTCTGAAAGGAGTTTTTCATAAGCACCAATACGGGCTTTTGACTTCGCTTGACGCGCTTTTGGCGCCATACGCACCCATTCCAATTCGCGCTGTAAAGTCTTTTGACGACGTGATTCCGTCTTCTCCTCTTGTGCTAAGCGATTTTGTTTTTGCTCTAACCAAGACGAGTAATTTCCTTTCCAAGGAATACCCTCGCCACGGTCTAATTCTAAAATCCAACCTGCCACGTTGTCTAGGAAGTATCTATCGTGGGTCACGGCGATCACAGTTCCTTTGTATTGACGTAAATGTTGCTCTAACCAGTCTACGGATTCCGCATCCAAGTGGTTAGTCGGCTCATCTAATAATAAAACATCTGGTTCTTGTAATAATAAGCGACAAAGTGCTACACGGCGCTTTTCTCCTCCGGAAAGGGTACTTACTAACGCATCAGATGGAGGACAACGCAAAGCGTCCATGGCCTTCTCTAAACGCGTATCTAATTCCCAGGCATTGAAGTGATCCAGCTTTTCTTGGACCTCACCTTGGCGCGCTAATAATTTATCAAAATCAGCATCTGGATCTCCAAATGCCTCATTAATTTCATCGAATTCCTTTAACAGGTTCTTGATTTCTACGACCGCCTCTTCCACGACTTCGATGACCGTTTTGTTCGGATCTAATTGCGGTTCCTGCTCTAATAATCCTACGGTATAGCCTGGTGAAAACACGACATCACCTGTGTAAGATTTGTCGATTCCAGCGATTATACGGAGTAAAGTGGACTTTCCAGAGCCATTAAGACCCAAGACACCAATTTTTGCCCCATAGAAAAAGGACAAATAGATATTTTTTATAATGGTCTTTTGCGGAGGGATGACTTTCGACACACGCTCCATCGAAAAGATGATGGTTTCGTTACTCATTAAATTTTATTTTTATACAACCCACAAATATCGCAATTTTTTAAATAAATTAGAGGTGTATTAAGATTTACGATTAACATTTGAGCCAAAGCAACTGCTTGAAGCTCTTTCTTTAAGACATATGAGCCAGCCCACATCAAACGAGTTTGGATTTTGCCGCGACGGCAAAGTTTTCATCAACCCCTATTTAAGCTATCCTGAGCGCGAAATCGGTTTCGTGCGTAATTCTGAAGAGGAGGCATTAGCCTATTTTGTAAAACGTTTTGACCTTGCGGTAAGCAAGGTGAAAGGTCTGTCTGCTGAAATTGAAGCAGCCCAAAATAAAGGTTCCTTCTTAACAAAAGTGTTGCAAATGCAAACCTACCTCATCGAATTCGATGGATTAGGGGATTTCAAGCCTTTGTTAGCAGAATTAGAGAAGCACGAGGCTTATTTGAAAGAATTAATCCAGGCGAATCAAGTGAAAAACCTAGAGATCAAACGTGCCTTAATTCAAGATGCGAAAGATATCTCTGCGGAAGATGACGTGGTCGAGGCGACAGATAAGTTGATGGAGGTTAAGATGAAGTGGGTGAAGACGGGGCCAGTTGATAAACAATTTCAAGATGAATTGACGGCTGAATTTCAAGAGGTGATGGATGCCTTCTTCTTGAAGCGCCGTGCTTATTTTGAAGAGAAGAACCGCCAGATAGACGAGAAGATTTTGATCTTACAGGGCTATATTGATAGTGTGCACCAATTGCGTAAAGCAGAGGATATCGATGATTCGGTGGTGAAAGTGAAGGAGATTCAGAAGGAATGGAAGAATGTATTAGGGCTTCCACCTAAGAAGCAGTCGATGCTTTGGAAGAACTTCAAGAAGGCGAATGATATGTTCTTTGAGAAATATAACCGAATTAAAGGAATCGACTACAAGCCACGTGTAGATCCACGCGTATTAGAGTTGACGGCCATGACGGGCGATTTGGAATTAAGATTAAAAGATCAAGTGAATATCGTTGCTACGGCCGATTTAGCCAAAGCCAACCTAGTGAAATGGAAAGAAATTTCCTCACAAGTGAAGAACATGGACCGCTCACTTGCAGAGCGTTTCCGCACGATTTGTGATAAGATTTTTGAGATGAATTATTTGCTGCGTGTGATTTCGTATCGCCATGCAAATTTGAATGAAAAGCCGCGCATCGAGCAGTTGAAAATCATGATCAACCAGATGGATTACATGGCGAAGAAAGAACGAGGTGAATTAGAGTCGGCTATCGCGGAAGCAGAAGCTACACGTATGATGGAGGACAAAGTCACCATGAGTAAAATTAATACCCAGAAGCGTAAAATCTCGATGAAGGAGATTTTATTGAATGGATTTAAAGAAGAATTAGATCAATTATTGAATTCGTAATCCGAGTTCGGTAGCTAAACCAGGAAAATCGAGACCATCGAAGGTGCCAGAAGACATCATCAATAGGTTTTGGTTTTCCTGATTTTGTTTTAACAGGTATTCCTTCAGTTCAGCTTGCTCTCGCAATACAATCAAGTTCGGATGATTAAAATAGGTCTGGACTGTTTCCGCTTCTATTTTATCCATGCGCTTAATGGCACGAGCATGTTCACTTAGATAGATAATCGCCACATCTGCATCTGCTAAAGTACCCTTGTATTCCGGTAGAAATGCTGGATTCAAACTGCTGAAGGTATGTAATTCTAAGGCTGCCACTAATTTTCGCTGTGGGAACTGGGCTTTTAAAGCCTGCGTAGTTGCCTTTACTTTCGATGGGGCATGAGCAAAATCCTTATAGAGTAATTGAGTAGCTGATTCTCCTACCCATTCTAGGCGTTTAGCAGCCCCTTTGAAGGACTGAATCGCCGTATAAAATTCAGTTTCGCTCACTCCTAATTGAGTGCAGATGTGCAAGGCACCCTGTAGATTCTTTAAGGTATGTTCTCCAAAAACCTGTAAGCCATATTTCTTTCCATCGTTTCCTTTCAAGAAAGTTTGGCCATTTCTAATCACGGAATCGTGTGCTTCATATCCCTCTGATTGGCAGTGTGCTGGGCAAGCCTCAGCAATGGCTTCTAGGGTTTTATCTGTTTTGTCGAAAAATAAATGACCCGCTTTAGGCATCTTTTTCACGAGATTTTCGAAGGCTTGCGTATACGAATCGAAAGTTGGGTATACATTAATGTGATCCCAGGCGATGCCTGAAATTAAAGCAATATGAGGTTGATATAAGAGGAACTTTGCTCGGCGATCGATAGGGGAGGCTAAATATTCGTCCCCCTCGATAATCATGAAGGGTGCGTCTGAGATGGATGCCATCAAGTCAAAACCCTCTATGCGTGCTCCTACTAAATAGTCGAATTTCCTGTTTAGGGTCTTTAATACGTGCAAAATCATCGAGGTAATACTCGTTTTTCCGTGACTTCCGGCGATGACAATGCGTTGCTTGTTTTTACTTTGTTCGTAGATAAAGGAAGGATAGGATTCGATTTTCAATCCTAATTCCTGTGCTTTTAAGAGTTCAGGATTGTCCGCGCGTGCGTGCATCCCTAAAACAATGGTATCAATGTCCTGGTTAATCTTGTCTGGGAACCATCCAAATTCAGCTGGAAGAAGGCCATGCTTTTCTAAAAGACTTTTAGAAGGTTCGTAGATTTCATCGTCTGAGCCCGTTATTTCGTGTCCTTGGGATAGAAGAGCTAAGGCAAGGTTATGCATCGCAGCACCACCGATGGCGATAAAATGAATTTTGGACATAATAACTTAATATGTATTTAGCTTGCAAAGTACATACTTTTATTGCAGTTTTGCACGTTTTTCCACAAACTCGAGGTGAACTCGGGTGCATTTAAACATTAGGATGAAAAATTACATCGATCTAATTGACCAAACCATCGAGTTTCCCACTCGTGAGTTCAATATCAATGAGAACAATGAATTGCTCTTTAACAATGTACCTTTAATGGAGATCATTAAGCAATACGGTACGCCTTTAAAGGTTTCGTATTTGCCTAAAATTTCTGAACACATCGAGAATGCGAAGCTTCTTTTTAGAAATGCGATCAAAAAGTACAATTACAAAGGAAATTATACCTATTGCTATTGCACGAAATCATCTCATTTCTCTTTCATTCTAGAAGAAGTTTTGAAGCAAAATGTACACTTAGAGACGTCTAGTGCGTTTGATATCCCGATTATTCGCGATATGTACAACCAAGGAAAAATCTCAAAATCGACTTATATCCTTTGCAATGGCTATAAACAGCCATTGTATACCCAATACATTTCGGAGTTAATCAATGACGGCTTTAATTGTATACCGGTTCTAGATAACTTGAAAGAAATTGATTTCTACGAGAAATCGGTGACGGCTGAAAAGGTGAACATCGCCATTCGCATCGCGACAGATGAAGAGCCTGATTTCGCATTCTATACCTCTCGTTTAGGGGTACGTTATTCCGATGTAAATACACTTTATAACGAAAAGATTAAGCCTAATCCTCGTTTTAACTTGAAGATGTTACACTTCTTCATCAATACAGGGATCAAGGATTCTGCTTATTACTGGTCTGAATTAAGCCGTTTTGTGTACAAATATTGTGAGATGAAGAAGATTTGTCCAGAATTGGATTCGATCGATTTAGGCGGAGGATTACCTATCCAAACTTCCTTGCAATTCAATTACGATTACCAAGCGATGGTGGATGAAATCGTCGAATCTATCTCTTGGATTTGTAATAAAAATAACATTCCTGTTCCGAATATCTTTACCGAGTTTGGATCATATACCGTAGGTGAAAGTGGAGCCGTTTTATATGAGATCATTGACCAAAAACTACAGAACGACAAGGAGCTTTGGTATATGATTGATGGCTCTTTTATTACCCAATTGCCTGACTCGTGGGGAATGAATCAGAAATACATTATGCTTCCGGTTAATAACTGGGGAATGCCTTACCAAAAGGTAAATCTTGGAGGATTAACCTGTGATTCAATGGATTTCTATAATACCGAAGCGCATAGCTCCGACTTGTACTTGCCTATTTTTGAGGAGGAGTCAGAGCGCCAATACGTAGGATTTTTCCACACAGGAGCTTATCAAGAATCATTAGGTGGTTATGGCGGAATTCAACATTGCTTGATACCAGCGCCTAAACACGTGATCATAGATCGCCTAGAAGACGGTACAATTACTACTCGCCTATTCTCTGAGGAGCAAAAGAGCGAACCCATGTTAGACATACTTGGTTATCAGCAAGTTGTAAAAACAGAAAAAAAAGATGTATCTTTAAAAAATAAATTAACATCTGTTTAAAATGAAAAAATGGGTTCTATTATTGGCGCTTGCTAGTACGATTGTCTCTTGTTCAAGACAAGCTAATTGCGCTGCTTATGGAATGACCCGTGCGAATACTAACCTTCCCAGTCAAAGGTTTTAGTCACGGCTTTCTTCCATTGCTTACGATAAAGTTTTCTTTTATCGGGATCCATTGCTGGTTTCCAAGTATGCGCGATACCCCAGTTTTTTCGTAGATCATCTAAGTTTTCCCAATATCCTACTGCAAGTCCAGCTGCATAGGCTGCCCCTAGCGCTGTCGTTTCGATTATTTTAGGGCAGATTACCTCCTCTCCAATGATATCGGACTGAAATTGCATCAATAATTGATTTACAACCATCCCACCATCTACACGAAGCGAGGCAATCGGAATTCCTGCATCTTTTTCCATGGCTTCTAATACCTCCCATGTTTGGAAAGCAGTAGCTTCTAGGGCTGCTCTTGCGATGTGTGATTTATTGATATAGCGTGTTAAACCGACTAAGGCTCCACGGGCATCTTGTTTCCAATAAGGAGCGTATAAGCCAGAAAAGGCAGGTACGAAATAACATCCGCCATTGTCGTCCACCAATTTTGCTAATTTTTCTATATCTGGGCTGCTCTTTATGATGCCTAAATTATCGCGTAGCCATTGAACTAATGCACCTGTGATTGCCACTGAACCCTCTAATGCGTAATGAACAGGTTCGTTGCCTAATTGATAAGCAACGGTCGTTAATAGGCCAAATTGGGATGGAATCGCCTTCGTTCCCGTATTCATCAATAAGAAACAGCCGGTTCCGTAGGTATTTTTGCCTTGACCTGGGTCGAAGCAGGTTTGACCTACTAAAGCCGCCTGCTGATCGCCTAGAATCCCGGCTAAAGGAACACCAACCAGAACTCCTTTTGCTTTGGCGTAAACCAATGAGCTGGATTTGATTTCTGGGAGCATTGCTTTAGGGATGCTTAATACTTTCAGAATTTCGTCATCCCAGGCGCAGGTTTGTAAGTCCATTAATTGCGTACGACTGGCATTCGTTACATCCGTGATGTGGATTCCGCCCTCAACTCCACCCGTTAAATGCCAGGCAATGAACGTATCCATAGTGCCGAACAAGGCATCGCCTTTTTCTGCGTCTGCACGTAATCCGTCAATATTATTTAATAACCAGCGAAGTTTTAATCCGCTGAAATAGGTGGCTAAAGGAAGGCCAGTTTTTGCTCTGAAACGATCCATTCCACCGTCTTTCGCTAATTCCGCGAGCTCGGATCCCACTCGAGTATCCTGCCAGACAAGCGCATTATAATACGCCTTGCCCGTTTTTTTATTCCAAACAACGGTAGTCTCCCGTTGATTTGTGATTCCGACTGCGGCTAAATCTTTCGCAGAAAGGTTCGCTTTACCAAGCGCAAGTCCGATGACCTCTTGTGTATTTTTCCAAATTTCATCCGAGTCATGCTCCACCCAGCCCGCTTGGGGGTAGATTTGCTTGTGCTCTTTTTGGCCTACTGAAATAATTTCTCCAGCCTTATTAAAAATGATAAAACGAGAGCTAGTGGTGCCCTGATCAATGGATCCTACGTACATAGTTAATTAGTTGAGAGTCAAAATATAAGCACCTAAAACAGCTCCCGCCGAAGGTCCTAACACAGGTATCCAAGCATATTCCCAGCCCGAATCGCCTTTATTAGGAATAGGTAAAATAGCGTGCATAATGCGCGGTCCTAAATCACGTGCGGGATTAATGGCATAACCCGTTGTTCCTCCTAATCCAAGGCCAACAGCCCAGACTAAAATTCCCACCAAAAAAGGTCCTAAACCCGTTTCGATTGTAGAAAAAGTCCCTAAAGCCACTACCGCTAAGGCAGAAGCAAAAGCTTCGGAAATAAAATTGAAGGGTGTATTTTTTATCGCTGGATCCGTGCAAAAGGACGCACGAATGGCTCCTTTATCTGTTGTCACATCGTAATGTGGCTTGTAATGTAACCAAACTAATAATTGGCCTAACATCGCACCCAGTAATTGTGCTCCTATGAAGGTGGGAAATAAACTCCAATCCCCTGATTTCACACATGCGGCGATGGTTACAATGGGATTTAAGTGAGCCCCTGAGCTTCCGAAATAGGTAGAAACATAAATGGCGATCGTTACAGCAAATGCCCAAGCAGCTGCTATGGCTAATAATCCTGTGCCGCTTCCTTTCGTGTCTTTTAACAACATATTAGCGACAACGCCATTTCCGAGGTATAATAAGGTAGCAGTTCCGGCTAGTTCGCCGATGAAAATGGATGACATAAGTTTAGGTTCAGATTTTTGGTTTTCCAAAACTATAAAATCTTCTCAATAAAAAAATTATCTTTGATTTCAATTTACTATTTCGACGATGCGTGAAGATTATTTAACTGGGGAT
>JBEBDF010000081.1:0-8195 GCA_041157105.1 Bacteroidota bacterium
TTACGATCCAGTCGAAATGTTCATGGATCCAAAAAATCCATTAATAAAGCTCAGAGCGGCCTATAAATTAGCTCGAAAGCTGTTAGGATTCCGCTACCGAATGGACGTGATTCCACTCGATGCAAGTCTTGTGAAGGGTTCCCACGGAAGTCCGTTCTGCGATGAAGCGTATTATCCAGTTTTTATTTCGTCGCAAAATATTACTGATCAGATACCAGCAACTCAAGTATATCAATATATTTGGGAAACTATTTTCCCAAAATAACATGAAAAAGATTAGCACAATTTTAGCCTTCGTGGTAGCCATGATGGCATTCAGCTCTAACATCCATGCGCAAGGAATGGATCCACAAGTGATGATTCAACGTCAAGTAGAACGCATGACGACTGAATTAAGTTTATCAAAAGATCAAGTAGCTAAAATTGAACCTCTGATCGAAGCTCGCATGAACAAGATGATGGAATTACGTCAGCAAGGAATGGAGAGAGAAGAAATGATGGCTGAGATGAAGAAAATCAACGATACGCAAGCGGAACAATTCAAAGCGATTTTGACGCCAGAGCAATTAGAGAAATACAAAACGATGCAGAATCAAACGCGTCAAGGTGGGCCACCAAGAAATTAAGCTAATTTGAGAGTATTCATTATTATAGGACTTTTCATTTCTTATACTAGCTTTTCTCAAACCCAAAACATTAGAGGTAGGCTGTTGGATAAACATATCCAACAGCCTATTTTTTTAGCGGATATTTATCTTTCACCAGGCAACCAAGTCGTTAAATCTGACTCCTTAGGCTATTTCGCCTTCCCTAATCTTCCCTTAAATAGCTACCAAATACGTATTAGAGCCTTAGGTTACGAAGAATTTAGTGTTCCAAAGATCGAACTCATAGCTGGAAAAGAAAGCTATTTAGCTATCGAGATGGAAGAAAAACCGATCTTTTTGCAAGAAGTCCGCGTTCAAGCAGAGAAATCAAAAGAGGTCGCCAAAAATGAGTTTACCTTAGTAAGTGCACGCCAATTCAGCCTTTTGGAAGCACAGCGCTATGCCGGTGGATTTCAAGATCCTGCAAGAATGGCCCTAAATTTTGCAGGCGTCACAAACGCAGGATCAGATCAAAACAATGAAATCATCATTCGAGGCAATTCACCCAAAGGCTTATTATGGCGAATGGAAGGAATTGAAATCCCTAATCCTAACCATTTTGGTGATGGACAAGGATCAACCAGTGGCATCATTTCCATGATTAACTCCACCAGTTTAGCAAATTCCGACTTTATGTCAGGCGCCTTCCCGGCTGAATATGGAAATGCATCTTCTGGTGTGTTTGATTTGAGCTTACGAAGGGGAAATAACCAAAAGAAAGAATGGATGACTACACTTTCCGTTGTCGGATTAGACGTAGCTGGAGAAGGACCATTAGGAAACAAAGGGGGATCCTATCGAGTTGGTTTGCGGTATTCTACTTTGGAAATATTACTTAAGTCAGGTATAGTGAATATCAATACAGGGAATTTCAAACCCGCCTATCGGGATTTAAATTACTTAATTGAATTACCAACTAAAAAATCGGGAACTTTTACTTTATGGGGCATCGCAGGGGCAAATAATACAGAAGATATAAAAACAACTACGAGTGATTTTACAAATAGTCATCTAGTAGTAGGTGGATTATCACATAAACTACCAGTTAAGAGTGGGCATATTAAAACGGTTTTGGCCTACATGACTGAATCCACCGAAATTATTCAAGAGACAAATTCGATAACCACAAGAGAGCAAACCTATCAATACCCAACCTGGCGCCTAAATTCTTATTATTTACATCGATTTAACTCCACCGCACAACTTAAAATAGGGGTTAATGCGAGTCAATTAGGGTATAATCTATATGAATTCCGAAATAAACTCATTTACTTAAATGAAAAGGACAAAACGTTCTATTGGCAGCAATATATTCAATTCCATAAAAAATGGACCTCACAATTGAGCATGACGGCTGGAATTCACCGTTTTGAATTTGAGCTAAACAAGGCACAAGGATGGGAACCTCGCATGTCTGTTTTATGGGAAACTAAATCAGGAGGACGCCTTGGACTGGGCATAGGCGTACATTCCCGCTTAGATCCCCTCTCCTTGTACTTCTATAAAAGATATGTAGGCACGAACCCTAAGCTACCTAACATGAATATTAAGCCTGCCATATCGCTTCACCAAGTTGTTTCTTATGATCAAAGAATTGGAGAAAATACACGCCTTAAACTAGAAGCGTATGTACAGAATATCAGTCAAGCACCGGTGGATTCGAATAGAAATAGTCCTTTTTCACTCTTAAATTATAGTTCTGGAATTCCTACCCAAGTATTAGAAAATAGCGGGATAGGCGAAAACAAGGGTATTGAATTAACGCTGGAGCGATTTTTAAGTAATGATTTTTACTATTTAATTACTGCCTCAGTATTTGACACTAAATACCAGGCGAAAAAAAACATTTGGTACAATACGCAATTCAATAATAACTATGCAGCAAATGTGTTAGTAGGAAAAGATTTTCGCCAAAAATTTTCGTTGAATTTGAGGTATCTAATCAGAGGAGGTAATCGGTATACGCCTATTAATTTATCAGAATCCATCAAAAGAAATACGACCGTATTAACTTCTAGCCAAATAATGCAAGCGCAATATCCTACCTTCCAAAGACTAGATCTATCCATTGCGTATAAATTGAACCGGGCAAAACATACCTGGACCATCAGAGCTGACCTTCAAAATATCTTAGACATCGATAACGTCATTGAAGAAAGATATGACTCAAATGCAAAAGCGCTTACCTATCGGTATGCGCTTCCACTGATCCCTATTCTGAGTACAAGAGTCGATTTCTAACTATTTTCCTAAAACGATATTCACAATCCGTTTCGGAACCACAATTACCTTAGAAGGGGTTTTCCCTTCCAAATGTTTGCTAACCTGATCATTCACTAAAACGGCTGCCTCGATTTCCGCTGGCGTCGCCGTCACAGGAAATGCAAGTGTCAATTTAACTTTTCCATTGAAAGAGATAGGGTAATTGAAATCATTTTCCTCTAATAAAGCGGCATTAAACACCGGGAATTTAGCGGATGAAATGCTTCCAGCTTCCTCTCCTAAAGCCACCCATAATTCTTCTGAAATATGTGGAGCATATGGCGACAATAAGATCACTAACTCGCGTAGAACGGATTTCTTCGAGCATTTTAAGGCCCCTAAATCATTCACGCAAATCATTAAGGTAGAAACCACCGTATTAAACGAGAAACGGTCTAAATCATCTTGCACTTTGCGAATCGCGGTGTGCAATACCTTTAATTCTTCTGGAGTAGCAGGTGCATCCACCACTTTCGAGGTATTTGCTTGATCGTCAAAGAATAAACGCCAAACCTTGCGTAAGAAGTTGTGTGATCCAGAAATACTATTCGTGTTCCACGGCTTAAATTGTTCTAATGGCCCTAGGAACATTTCGTAGACACGAAGGGTGTCTGCGCCGTATTTGGCAATTAAATCATCGGGGTTAACGACGTTAAACTTCGACTTCGACATCTTTTCCACTTCCCAACCGCATACATATTTGCCGTCCTCTAATATGAACTCTGCGTCTGCAGGAACATCGTTACGGGATTTTTTGAAGGCTTCCAGGTCTAAAACATCGTTTTCTACGATATTCACATCCACGTGAAGTGCCGCGACATCGTATTGATCTTTTAAGCCGTGAGAGACAAAAGTGACTTTTGTTGCATCCTTCAAGCGATAAACAAAGTTAGAACGACCTTGAATCATCCCCTGATTGATCAATTTCTTCGCAAATTCCTCTTCAGGCACATAGCCTAAATCCTTTAAGAATTTGTTCCAAAAACGGGAATATAACAAGTGACCCGTCGCATGCTCCGATCCACCGATATATAAATCAACTGCTTTCCAGTAGTTTATCGCTTCTTTGGAAGCGAATTCTCCCTTGTTCAAGGCATCCATGTAGCGGTACCAATACCAAGAGGAACCCGCCCAACCTGGCATGGTTGACCATTCGTAATCGTATTGACCTTGGTACTTCCACTCCGCAGCAGCACGACCTAAAGGTGGCTCCCCTGTCTCGGTAGGCAAGTATTTGTCAATTTTAGGCAATTCTAGTGGCAATTCCGATTCCTCAATTAAATAAGGTAATAATTCACCATTTGCTGCTGATTTGAAGTAGACCGGAACTGGTTCTCCCCAATAACGCTGACGGCTGAATACCGCATTGCGCATTCTGTATTGGACTTTTCCTTTTCCTATCCCCTGTTCCTCTAACCATGTGATTAACGTATTCGTGGCTTCTTTATAGCCCAAGCCATTAATCATTCCTGAGTTAATGTATTTGCCTTCCTTTGTGTTATCGGCTTGCAAATCGATGTCTTTTTGAGCATCTAAAATAGCTGGAATAGGTAAGTCAAAATGCTTTGCAAAGTTCCAGTCACGCTGATCGCCTGATGGTACCCCCATCACCGCACCCGTTCCGTAACCTGCTAACACATAGTCAGCTAAGAATAATGGAACGCGTTCTTGGTTCACAGGGTTAATCACATAGGTTCCTGTGAACACACCGGAGACTGTTTTCACTTCGGAGACACGGTCTAGCTCTGAACGGGTTTTAGCCCAATTCACATATTCTTCTACTGCCTGTTTTTGTTCAACAGTTGTCAATTCTGCTACCCACTCGTGCTCTGGTGCTAAAACCATGAAGGAAACCCCATAAATGGTGTCCACACGCGTCGTAAATACTTTTATCTTCTTATCCGGAACGTTTTCTATGGCAAATTCCACATCCGTTCCGATCGATTTTCCGATCCAATTTCGTTGCTGCTCTTTCAAGGAATCAGCCCAATCTACCTCGTCAAGTCCACGTAACAAGCGATCGGCATAGGCTGTAATGCGCATAGACCATTGTCGCATTTTCTTCTGCTCCACTGGATAACCGCCACGCTCTGAAACGCCATCTTTCACTTCATCATTCGCTAAAACGGTTCCTAATTGTGGGCACCAGTTCACCACTGAATCATCTAAATAGGCTAAACGGAAGCTCAATAAGTAGGCATATTGCTCGTCCGCAGACATCTCATTCCATTCTTCCGCTGTAATTCGAGAAACCTCCTCATTGCAAACGGCTTTTAAGCCGATGGAACCTTTGGCCCCTAAAATAGTCTTTAAGGTTTCAATAGACTCCGCTTTATCTGTTTCTTGGTTATACCAAGAATTAAATAATTGCATGAAAATCCACTGTGTCCATTTATAATAAGACGCATCAGAAGTGCGCACTTCCCTCGACCAATCGAAGGAGAAGCCCATATTTTTTAATTGTTCGATGTAGCGCGTGATATTTTGCTCCGTCGTAATAGCTGGATGCTGACCTGTTTGAATCGCATATTGTTCTGCAGGTAAGCCAAAAGAGTCAAAACCCATCGGGTGCAACACCTCATACCCTTGCAGACGCTTGTAACGCGCCATAATATCAGAGGCAATGTAGCCTAGCGGGTGACCCACGTGTAATCCAGCTCCAGATGGATAAGGAAACATGTCTAAGACATAATATTTGGGCTTCGCTGGATTTACTTGTGCTTGAAAAGTTTTATTAGCTTCCCAAAAAGCTTGCCAAGTTTTCTCGATCTCTCTGAACTGATACTCTGTACGCATAAAAGTTTTTTATTGTAAACGGAGATGCAAATTACGCCTTTTTTATGAAAAAATATTTACTCTACTTTGTTGGTAGATTAAATAAAGTCTATTAGCTTTGTAGGGAATTAGTAAATCTATGCCTCCTAAAAGAAATTTTCCGAGTATTTTTAATGCCATCCAAACCATTTGGATGCGGGATCGCAGCATCACCGAAGTAATTATTCATATCAGTAATGCCCTTGCATTGATGATTGTGGGGCATCTATTATTTTCTTACCTAACCGCGGAAAAAGTCATTGCCGTTTTTAATACGGTGGATTCCTCTATTTTATATTATGTTTTGGGTGGTTTTATTGCCCAAATGATTGACGGAGCTCTAGGTATGGCCTACGGCGTAACAGCCACGACTTTTCTATTATCCGTGGGCATCACCCCTGCCGCAGCTTCTGCCAGCGTTCACGCTTCAGAGGTATTTACATCAGGCGTTTCTGGTTATATGCACTTGAAGTTTGGTAATGTGAATTCCAAATTATTTAAAACGTTAGTGATTCCGGGTGTCATTGGAGCCATTTTAGGAGCCTATTTACTTTCAAGTTTAGAACAATACGCTGGATATATTAAACCCCTTGTTTCTATATATACTTTATTTTTAGGAGCCATCATCATTCGAAAAGCAATCATTAAACGCCAAGAAAAAAAACAATTGAAACGAGTTGGTTGGTTAGCCTTGTTTGGTGGTTATTTAGATTCCATCGGTGGTGGCGGCTGGGGACCTATCGTATCTTCTACCCTAATTGCCTCAGGACGTCACCCGAAATACACGATCGGGAGTGTAAACTTGACAGAATTCTTCGTTTCTCTAGCGTCCTCATTAACCTTTTTCGCGGTAATAGGTCTAGGTTATTTACATGTCATCATCGGTTTAATTCTAGGTGGCGTTATTGCTGCTCCTATTGCAGCACGATTAGCGAATAAGTTACCAGTAAAATCCATGATGATTCTTGTGGGTATCGTCATCATCATCGTCAGTCTCCGTCAGATTATCTTAGGGGTTCCAAAATTTTTGTAGATATTTGCAGTCAATTGTCACAAAAGGCTAATGATTGTCAACACAGCTACACTTTTAGAAAAGTTTTTATCCTCCACCGGTGTTTCTACTGATACCCGTAAAATACAAGCTGGGAATTTATTCTTCGCTTTAAAAGGACCAAATTTCAATGCCAATGCCATGGCGAAAGAGGCTCTGGAGAAGGGTGCTCAATACGCGATTATTGATGATGCGGATTATTTAGCAGGAGAACGAACGCTTCTGGTGGAAGATGGCCTGTTAGCATTGCAATCTTTAGCTAAAGCTTATCGCCAGACATTAACGATACCCATCGTAGGACTTACTGGATCTAATGGCAAGACCACAACGAAAGAATTAATCTTCTCTGTATTATCCCAAAAATACCATTGCTTTGCCACCTCAGGCAACCTGAATAACCATATTGGTGTTCCTCTTTCAGTGCTATCCATTAAAAAGGAGCATGAGATTGCGGTGATTGAAATGGGCGCAAACAAGCAAGGGGATATCAAAGAATTAGTAGATATCGCGCAGCCTACCCACGGTTTAATTACGAATATCGGGAAAGCGCACTTAGAAGGATTTGGAGGAATTGAAGGGGTGCGTAAAGGAAAAGGAGAACTATTTGACTTTTTAAAGGCTTCTGGAGGAATTACTTTTCTTCCTCAGCAGGCAAGTGCCGTGACAGAAATGTACCAAGAAAGAGGAATGAATAAGTCGGTATATGTCAACGAGGCTCTTCCTACGACTTTAGTGGAAGCAAAACCGATGGTTCGCTATGCCCTAGCCACTGGAGAAGTAATCGATTCCCACTTGCCGGGCATCTATAACTTCGAAAATATCCAATTAGCGATTGCCGTGGGCAAATTCTTTCAACTGAGTGACGAACAATGCAATAGAGGGATAGAGACCTATATTCCGAATAATCACCGCTCCCAGTTTATCAAAATAGGATCAAACCAAGTTTTGATGGATGCCTACAATGCTAATCCATCATCCATGTCAGCAGCTATTTCACATTTTGCTGAAACGGAGGGCACTCCTAAGATGGTCATTTTAGGCGATATGTTTGAATTGGGGGATTCTTCCGCATCAGAACATGCGGCTCTAGGCCAATTAATTGCCCCCTTAGGCTTCGAAAAGGTCTTACTCGTGGGTTCGCATATGCAGCATGCCTTGGTTCATCTACCTACGGCCTACTATTTTCCAGATAAATTTGGCCTACATACCTGGCTTCAAGATCATCCGATAACTGACAGTTTTCTTTTAGTTAAAGGTTCTAGAGGAATTCAGTTGGAAAGTGTTTTGGCATTTTTAGAAAATTCCAAATAATTGCATTAAATTTGCACTTTATTAAGAAAATACCTTTCAAAAAATACACACAATGGCATCACAATCGGGTACCTATGTACCATTCAAAGTTAAAGACATTGCATTAGCAG
>JBEBDF010000082.1:0-8075 GCA_041157105.1 Bacteroidota bacterium
TATCTAAAATATGGCCATCCGTCGGATTAACTGAGAATGATTTCCCGATCCGGTACGAAATGTTCGCATAGTGACACATCATTTGGCTGATGGCGCCTTCTTCGATAGGGGAGTTTAATTTAGTCTCCGTTCCGCGAATGACATTGAAGAAATTCGCCACATGTGTATCGGTCATATCACCACCGCCACCTAAGGTATTGCCAGCTTCACTGCCGCTTGATTTGCTGTCTTTGATTTTTTTGCCGTTGCGATCAAAGAGGGTGTAGCCCTCTCTATTCACAAAAACAGAACCTTCGCTTCCATAAATAATGGTTCCACGATCGCTTCCGTACGTTTTATAACCTGAACGGCTTTTGCCATCCCATTGGATGATTTTGTTTTCAGGGAAACGGAAAGTCGCCTCCATGGTGTCGTACATTTCCCAGCCGTCATTTTTGAAATGACGTTTTGCTGCTTCTACTTCCACCTTCTCTGGGTATTTTACTTGTAGCGCCCAGCGAGCTACGTCTAATTCATGGGTCGCATTATTGCCTGTCTCTGCAGTTCCCCAGTTCCAACCATACCAGTGCCAGTTATAATCCCAGGTTTCAGACGTGTATTCCTGGTGGGGTGCAGGACCTTGCCATAATTCCCAATCCAAGCCTTCTGGAATAGGGGCCTTTTTTTGATGTGGAACCTCTCCACGCTGGTTCGAATAAAAAGCAAGTGCTTTGTAAACTTCCCCAATGCTACCCTTGTGAATCTCCGAAATGATTTCCTGTGATTCTTTAGAGGAGCGCTGCTGGTTCCCCATTTGGACTACTTTACCGTATTTTTTTTGAAATGCGACCAGTAGCTCGCCCTCTCTCGGATTCTGACTACATGGTTTTTCAATATAAACGTGCTTTCCAGCTTGCATTGCCATCCAGGTACCAGGTGCATGCCAGTGGTCCGGGGTCGCATTGAATATTGCATCTACACTTTTATCATTCCAAACCTCATGAATATCATTCACCAAAGTCGCCTTTCCGCTCACCTTTCCTTGTAAATCACGGCCTACCTTTTCGCGTTGCTTTTTCATCACATCACAGATGTAAGCCACATCGACATTATTCTTTTTATCTTTCAAAGCATCGTAATAAGCGCCCACCCGACGTCCACAACCCATTAGGGCTACATTTAAGCGGTCATTTGCTCCTAAAATCCGGGAATAACTTTTTGCACTGAAGGCATTGTGGATATTGCCTAAGCTGATACCCGCGGCACCTAAGGCAACCTGTTGGATGAATTTTCTGCGATTATTGTTCATTATATGATGTTAAATAGGTTTTCGTTAATAAGAAATGTTGCTAAAGTTATAAAAATTCAGTTAAAAATTTAATTGTAGGATTTTTTGAATTGAAACTGGGATTTTAATTTTTGTTGGTTGATAATCTTGCCAAATAAGGTCAAACCAGTTTAACTCCATAATTTCCTAAACCTGGGAACGTTAATACTTCGAAACCACCCCTCGAGTATTCATGTTTAAATTAATAGTAGCTTTCATAAGCTTATTATCAATCTCTTTCTTTTCTGAGGCACAATACACGGACTATCAAGTTGATAGTATCGTCATTCACAAGCAATACAATCAGAAAACAGTAGTGGGGTTATCAAATGAAATTTCGAAGGATTTTGAGGATCGCAGGTGTTTGATCAGGGCATATTATATATACATCACTTACAATATGGTGTACGATGTTAAGGTTGGACGTGAGAATGCAAAACGAGCATACACTATTGAAACAGAGGAAGATCTTAACAAGAGTAATGAGCAGGAAATAATGAAGTTGCTAAGGACAAAAAGAGGGGTATGTTGGCATTTTGGGACTCTATTTGCTGAATTGTGCGCTGTTCAAGGAATAAATGTGGAGATCATTGCGGGTACTAGAAGATCGAAGACTTTACCAGATGAATTAAGTCTCGAACATCTATGGAATGCAGTGGATATTGATGGAGAGATGAAGATGATTGATTGCACATTTGAGCATAGCCTACCTTATAAAAAAGAAGATTTCGATCAATTTTTTTTAGTGGATCCGGATGTATTTATTTATTCGAATATACCAATGGAGCCGGAAAAACAATATTTAGATACCCCTATAAGTTATGAGGCATTTAAGAGATTGGTATGGCCTAGTAAAATGTTCAATCTGTTACATGTAAAGAATTTAACCCCGCGATTTCAGTACATCTTGCCTCGTAAATCTGGGGATACCAAGATCAATTTTAAAATGGAGAATTTTAAACAAATTGACTCTTTAGAAATTTTTGTGAACAATAAGTTGGTGCAATCTATCCCCGCAGATAAGCCGTTAGTTTCAATTTCTGTACCATTTACAAGTTTAAGTTGGATTACGGTAGAAGCCGTTAAATATAAAAATGGCGCTAAATTCAATTGGAACTTGCTTAACTATGATGTTTTAGAAAAAAATGTCAGGTGAGGTCAATTCATTGTAATATTCCATCGACGAAAGTAATTTGGCCTAAAATAGTATATCATGAAGTTCGGTATAAGGAAAGTATCTGTTTCTAAACGTATTGCGGCTAGGACGTCGTTCACACGTTTGGCAAAAAACAAACTCGGATTAAAAGCGCCGCAAGGTTTAGGCTGGCTGATGAATCCGAAGAAGGCTTTGTACAATAAAGTTTATAATAAGACTTCAGTGAGTATCTTTAGTTCGAAATTTTGGAACTGGTTTAAATAAAAGTATTCGCACTGCATGAAAAAACTCCTTTATATTTTCCTGCTTCCCATATTACTTTTCGCCTGCGATCTTCAACCCATCGATTATTCGAAGAAAACGAGGAGGTCTTCCTTTACGCGATCGAGCGTAACTCAGACTGGTAGATTAAGAAAAGCCCACGCCAGAAAAGGCGTGAGCACCTCTAAACGAGCATTTAAGAATCGAATTAATTCGAGGGGATATTATTACCGGAATAAAAACCGGAGGAAGTTGAGAAAGGGCGATTAGGCCCTAAAGCAACAATAACGGAATCAGCGATAAAGCTACTCCTATAGCCGCGATGGTCCAGTAGGTGTTCATGGTTTTCTTAGTGACCTTCAAGGTTTCGACTTTTACTTCTTCTTGCATTAGGGCTTTTCTAAATTCAGCGCAATCCTTTTCTTTTTGATTGAAGTAGGCGAATTCGCGGTCTGACATTTGACCGATGGTTTTTGATTTCAATTCGACATACAGAGAGTCGGTGCAGGGTGATGGGATGGGCGATTGGGAGAATCCTGAGATAGAAACAGAAAGCAAAGCGATTGTGAATAATGATTTTTTCATTGTATTAATTTTGGTTGAGCCTAAAGGTGGTGAATCAATTTGCCAACTGAGGTCAATGAAAAAAGATTGAACCTATCTGTCAAACTATTTTCTTTCCGTGTATGATTTATATAATAATTATATCTAATTACATATAGTTTTGGCCAATATCATATAATTATATTTAATTGCATATAATATGAATTTATTTGCTATTTTTGTATGCAAAAACATATAATTATGAATTCGATCACGCAATTTGTTAAAACTAGACGGAAACAATTAAAGCTTACGCAAGAGGAATTTGCATTGAAGGCTGGTGTTGCATTAACGGTTATCCGAAAAATTGAGCAGGGGAAAGAAAATCTGAGTTTATCTAAAGTAAATCAAGTATTGCAGATGTTTGGACACGTTGTGGGTCCTATAAATGATAAGAACTGATGAGGCAAGCAATAATTAAATATAACAACCTACCGGTAGGATTGCTTACTGAATTAGATTCAGGTGAATATGACTTTGTGTATGATGAACAATATGTCCAAACTCAGGTAGGATTTATTACTTTTCAAATGCCTGTCAGATCCACACCATATACAAGTAAAAGTCTTTTCCCCTTTTTCGATGGATTAATACCGGAAGGATGGTTGCTGAATATTGCATCAGAAAGTTGGAGAATCAATAAAAATGACCGAATGGGGCTGCTATTGGCATGTTGTCAACATACCATAGGAGCAGTAAGTGTTCACCCCTTAAAAGAAATCGAAAATGTCTAAGTGTTTATATTGTTATAAAGAATTAGGGGCAAATGATCCGGTTGATTACCATCCTGTCTGCTCTAAAGCTTTCTATGGAACTAAGTCTGCACCCGCTTTGCCTTATCGATTAGACGAGATGGAAAAATTAGCCGAGGAAGCGGTAGAATTGTCGATTACGGTTCCTGGAGTTCAACCCAAATTATCTCTTGGTTGGATTAAAAGTACGTTAGGGGAAGGGAAAAGTGGCCGTTTGACCATTATGGATGCATTGGATGGATTTTATATTTTAAAGCCCCAAAATACCCAATACGATCAAATGCCAGAAAATGAACATTTATCTATGAGGTTAGCAGAGCTATTTAAAATAGAGGTAGTTCCTTCCAGTCTGATACGTTTGGCCTCAGGTGAATTGTGTTACATTACTAAACGAATAGACCGAGGAAAAGATGGCGATAAAATTCATATGATTGACTTTTTGCAAATCTTAGAATTAGAAGATAAGTATTTAGGAACAATGGAAAATCTCGGGAAAACCATAGGTGAATTGTCTGTAAATACCTTATTAGATAAACTTCGTTTTTTTGAGCTCGCACTTTTCAACTTTATCATTGGGAATAATGACATGCACTCAAAGAATTTCTCCATGTGGCTCTCAGATATCGGATGGGTTTTATCTCCAGCCTATGATTTATTAAATGTAAAAATCATTCTGCCAAAGGATTTAGACGATACAGCACTTTTATTAGGGGGAAAAAAGAAAAATTTTAACAAAGGTTATTTTGATCGTTTTGGAGAGGGTTTAAATTTGAATGAAAAGCAAATCTCCTCTGTTTATAAGAAACTAGTTACTTGGTTACCTCTAGCCACCGAACTTATAGATGACTCTTTTTTACATGATGAGTATAAAATTCAGTACAAGAATTTGCTTACTCAGCGTGTTAGTCTGTTTACCGAGCCAACTAAAGAACTCAAATAATGATAAGCCTTTTCAACTTTGCGTGAAAAGTTGTATATTTATCGTATATTTCACGGTAAGTTAGACAGTATCATATGATTAATCAAGCCACAAAAGATAGGATAGAAGCGTTGCGTCTGCAATACACGGGCTTAGTTAAGGGGAATGAACGATTGTTAAAAGAGATTTCTCTAGCTGAAATCCCGGAAATGGTTTACAACTCAAATGCCATTGAAAACTCCACACTTAGTTTAGAGGATACTGAAATCATTCTTTCGGGAGGTGTATTAGGGCGGAACGTGCATGTTCGAGAGGTATATGAGGCTAAGAATTTGGCCCTATTGAAAGAAACGGTAGTAGAAAAAAGTAGAGCTAGTTTAGATCTCAAACTCATTTTAGGATGGCATAAAACGTTGCTGAGTTACATTGATGACAATATTGCAGGCAGATTTAGAACTGGTAAAGAATGGGTGCGCGTGGGGAATCATTTAGTAGCTAATCCAGCTTTTGTGGGTACGCTTATGCAAGAGTTAGTGGATAAGTACAAATATGATAAAACCAGTTATTTTTTAGATGCCATTGCAGACTTTCATGCAGAGTTTGAAACCATTCACCCTTTTGTGGACGGGAACGGACGAATGGGGAGAGTGCTCATCAACTTGCAGTTAATGAAGGCGGGATTTCCTCCTATTATCATTCCAAACAAAAGCAAGCACACGGAATACTATCCGCTATTTGCTCGGTTTCAATCCACTATGAAAGCTGATGGTTTTACGAAACTGTTTGCGTTGCTTTTGCTCGAAACTTTGCACAAGCGAATCACGATCCTGACTGCAAAAAAGATCATTCCGCTTTCTATATGGGCATCTCAAAATGCTGTTAAACTTAATGTGGCAGCGAATAAGGCCAAAAGACAAACGATTCCTGCCTTTCGTCTGCGAGAGAAATGGATGATATCGGAGGAGTTTGAATAATTGAATTGTTCGGAAATTCCGAACAATTGAAATAGAGAGGAATAGGGACGTATATAGAGTGCTTGAATAACACCTTTAATTATTACTGTTGCCCAATAAGTTTAGCCTTATTATCAGCTAGTTGTTGTTTTATATAAGCTTTTAACTCTTCAAAAGTCATATTTTGAGTTTCAGAACTTATTTTATCTCTGATTTCTCTCATCATATTTACAGCATCAAACTGCTTTTCCTTTTTAATCGTTTCCATAATTTACAAGGTCTTTAGGGCTTCTAATTATTTCGCAAAGCCTAGTCGTTAGCCTGGTCGTCGCCTAGTCGCTCTCATAAATTTAATTATTTTAGTGTAGGTTAAACAAATTATTAATGCCTAAAATATCTACCCCTACAACCCCGGCATACAATACTCCACAAAGTCCGCATAAGCTTCATCATCAATGAAGAATTGGTCTAGGTCTTCCTCATTACCTGGATTCAGTTCTTTCGCCTTATCTAGGTCTCTGCAGGCGCCGTCGAAATCTTTTAGTTTTGCCTTCAGGATGCTGCGCAAGTAGTATATACCCCCTACCTCACCGCCCAAAGGATCAAGTTTTATGCTTTCATCGTAGTTCAGTAGTGCTGCGTCTAGATAATCTGATTCTTCATAGGCGATGGCCAATAGGGCATAGGAGTTAGCTATGTCAAGGCTGTCTATTTTTAATTTAATCATTAAGTCGATTTCTCTTTTTCTAACATCGATTTCTTCCTCATGGAAATTTAAAGCGTGGAGGCATTTCAGGTACTTGTTTAGGATTTCGAAATCTTCTGGGAGTACGGCAAGGGCACGGCCGTAGTCTTGAAAGGCATCGGAGAGTTTGTTGTCTTCCTTTTTTAGATCTGCTCGCAAGACGAGCATTTCGACATCGAAGTTTTGAGCCGCAAAAAAGGTGTCGATGAGGGTGGTTGCTTTTTCGATTTGATTAGAGAAGATGAGGCATCTTGCTTTGGATACTTTAGAGCGTTTGTGGTCAGGGGAGACTTTTAGGGCCTCTTCGTAGAAGATGATGGCTTGCTCGTAGTTTTTTTGGAATTGGTAGGAGAGGGCTAAGTTATAGCGGTAGGACACTTGATCTGGGAGTAAGGCAATGGCCTGTTTCAGGTAGGATCTGGCGTCATCGTATTTTCTTAGCCACAGGTAGTTATAGCCTATGGATCCATAGACTGCCCCGGATTTATCGTATTTTAATAATTCGAGGTTGTCTTTTAGGGCTAGGTCTAACTTGTCTATCATTTCATAGCATAGGGCTCTTTTTGCGAGGGCTTTGTCGTCTTTCGGGTTTAGTTTTAGGGCCAAAGTCAAATTAGCAATCGCCTTCTCAAATTCTCCCTTATCGAAAAAGGCTTCGGCCTTAATTTTATAGGCCGCGGCGTTTTGGGAAAAAGTGGTGAAAGTAGTTAGGCTGAGACAGAACAGGAGGAGTAGGGTTAATTTTTTCATGAGGGATCTTTAGTTTTTTACGGGGACCGGAGTCAGTTTAGGCTTCGGCTTTAAAATTATTTCAATCCATTCAACTAGGTTCATCAGGTGTTTATTGTGTTAAGTTGTGTAAGCTCCAGAAAAAGTCTGCCAAATAAGGTCATAGTGTACTAATCGATTCGAATAATACGTTATGTTTAGGTTATAAACTGTTCTTTATGTTCAATCAGAATCGCATACTCCGAGTTTTTAGGTTGATTACGTTGTTGAAAACTTATCCGGCTAAATCCATTAAGCGGCTAGCTCAGTCTTTGGAAATATCAGAACGCAGCTGTTATCGTTATATGGATTTATTAGCGGAGTTAGGGTTCGAGGTGAAGAAGGATGATCACAATAAGTTTTCTCTAGAGGCGGATCAGGAAGTAGAACCATTCACGAAGGAAGAGTCTCATTTAATTCAGGAGGTATTAAGCGTTTCTGTGAAGAATAACCCGCTGGTGGCTTCCATTAAGTCTAAATTGCCCTCTTTAGAGGAGTCGAATATCCTCGCGACGAATATTGTGCATGGGCATTTAGCTAAGTTAGTTGCCAAAATCAATGACGCCATCACCCATCAAACGCAGCTCCTGATACAGCGCTATCAATCTGCGA
>JBEBDF010000083.1:0-7918 GCA_041157105.1 Bacteroidota bacterium
GAATATCATCGAGGCAGTGAAAGCTGCGCAGTTAAAAGGGATGGAAGTCATTCTATTAACTGGCAGAGATGGGGGTCAATTAGCGGGCTATGGTTGCCATGAAATAAGAGTGGACCACTTTGGTTACGCAGATCGCATTCAAGAAATCCACATCAAAGTGATCCACATTTTGATTCAGTTGATTGAATCTAAGTTGTTCTAATAAGAGGCATCTCCGCCGTCATCATCACCCATTACCACATCCACCATTTTACGGAATAAATCACCTATACGCGGCGCAGGTTTCGTTGACTTAGATTCAGTATAACCTGTTTCATTCGCCATTTCTTTAACGGGGGCACTTGCCATTGGGGTATCTTCCGCATCAGCTGATTCTTGCTGATCATAATACACTTGAACTAATCCAATTACCGTTGCAAAAGAAGGGTCTTTGATCTCAATGGCGATAGCAGGGTTCGATGAAGTAGCATTAGGGTCCCCAATGCGCGCATCAAGTCCAGTGAATTTTTGGAACAATTCATCAATATAAGGTAGCTGAGCACCACCTCCTGTTAACACGATCCCTGCTTTTAAATTTCTAATATCGGTATGCTTCGATATTTCTGCTAGTACGATTGCAGCTAATTCCTTCAAACGCTCTTCGATAATAATTGCTAAATTTTTAACGGAAACGGGTGAAGGTTTACGGCCAGCAATTCCAGGAATCATCACCACCTCATTGATTGGAATGTCTTTTTGAATAGCTGAACCAAAACGAACCTTTAAGCTCTCTGCATGGTCTCGCGAAATATCCAATCCGGATTGAATATCTTCTGTGAGTAAATCACCACCCCAATTTAATACCGTAGCATGCTTTAAACGGTTGTTCTGGAAGATACTGATCTCTGTTGTTCCACTTCCTAAATCGACTAACACAACTCCCTCCTGCTTTTCTTCCTTGTTTAAAACCGAGCTAGCGGTCGCTAAAGAACTGAAATAAACATTTCCTTTCTTTAAATGCTTCGTTTCAGCTGATTTTAAGCATTGGGTTAACAAATCATTCTTACTAGGGTTCGCTGAGATAAAAACGAAATCGGCTTGAATTTTTTGGCCTATTTGACCGATAGGATCTAAAGTATCAGGTAAGTTACCCACTTTAAAACCGATGGGTAAGGTATGTAATACGCAAGGATTTTTGTCTGCAAATGTGCGTTTCGCTTCCTCAAAAAGGCTCATCACCTCATTGTTTGAAACGGGCTCTCTTTCGTTTTTGCGAATTTTAGAAAGGCTAAATGGCTGAACTTTAATATGCGAACCTGAAAGGTTAGAGGCAAAAAAGTGCTCTGAATTTTTCCCGTCTAATACGTGGGAAATTTGGTTCATTGCCTCTGAAATCGCCGCCGTCGTTTTATTAATATTGACAATCTCACCGTTTAAAACATTGTTTGTATTTACGGATGATCCTGTAGCTAAAATTTCTAATCTGCCTCGGTCGTTTTGCTTGCCTGCAATCGCTCTCACATAGGAGCTTCCAATATCTAAACCGATAATTAAGTCGTTACGCATTATGTATTTTTTGTAGAACGGATATTAAATTAAAACATTTGGTCATTATTCGCAAATAAGCTGATTTTTATATTTCAGCTGTACCCAGCTGTATTTATTCCAGCCTTTATTGGGTATTACTTTTTGATAGAATATGAATAGTTTCTTGAATTTGTTTTCAATGTTTATCGGTAGGCCAAAGTCAATCAGGGTCGTACCTATCGTGGGAATTAACACGATTCCTCCGTCTTTTGCGACGATGATTTGGGAAATTTGGGCTTTCCAAAATTCATTATTTTCAATAAACTGAAAGAACGGAATCAGGGTCTTCCCTCTTTTATCTTGTAAATCTCTTTTACCGTCAAAATAAGGTCCACCCGTGACAATAATACGTGGGGTGAACAAAGGACTCGTACCTATGAATTTTCCATCCTCTGAAATGTATTGATCTGGAAAAGGGGAGGTACCAATGGTCGATCGAACGATTCTAGCTATGGGTTTATACTCTTTAACAGAAACAGAAATCACCCCGCTGAAATCATGGTGTGCCTCACAAGATTTTACAAGGGGTATCCGCTTTATGCGTTCCTCTATTTTACGCAGGGAGATTTGGGTAATTGGTTTGTCTAAAAAGTATTCTGTCCCTTGTTCAGATACCATTAATTTGATGTCTTTCTTGCTTAAAAGGGCCTTTTCGTTTTCTGAATCAAGTGTAATTTCGACTCCTTTACAAACGACTTCATTAAAGCTGATCTCAGCAAAAATGACTGCAGCAAGGACGAGGGTGAATAGAATCACCATCCCAATTACTTGCTTGATTAATGCCGCGTTTTCCTTCATTTTGAAAAATTATACTAAGATAAGCTCAATTTTAAATCATTCAAAAGAAGATCGATATCTCCTGCTCCCATGGTCACTAATAAGGCTGGTTTTTTATTATCAATTACGGTTAGCAGGTCTGCTTTGGATATCACTTGTTTGTTCTCTAGCTCAATTTTGCTCAATAACCAATTCGAGGTAACCCCCTCCATCGGAAGCTCGCGAGCCGGATAAATATCCAATAAATACAATTCGTCCGCGATAGCCAGGCTCTTAGCGAAGTCATCGATAAAATCCCTTGTTCGAGAAAATAAATGCGGTTGAAAAACGGCGGTAATTTTCTCGCCCGGATAAAGTGCTCTCACGGAGTTCAAGCAAGCGGCGATTTCCGTCGGATGGTGTGCATAATCATCGATCATGACGTGATCCGCTGATTCTACATGGTATTCAAAGCGACGTTTTACACCTAGGAAAGAGGAAATTCCCACCTTGATTTCTTCCCCTGTCACACCCACTTGCATCGCTAAGGCAGCCGCAGCTAAGGCATTTTCAATGTTGTGAAAGCCGGGAATGCGCATTGGGATATCTTTCACCTCGCCGCCTGGGTATTTCATATCAAAAATCATGCGGTGGTTTTCAATGCGGATATTATGGGCTTGAAAATCCCCTTGATCAATTCCAAATGTAACATCGCCTACTTCAGAATGCAGGGTTAAGCCTTTTTTCTGGATGAAGAATCCGTCAGCTTTAATTTGATTGACAAACAATTGAAAACTCTCTAAAACCGAATCACCATCCCCATAGATATCCAAGTGATCGGCGTCCGTGGAAGTGACTACGGCAGCTTGAGGGTGAAGCGTTAAGAAAGAACGATCGTATTCATCGGCCTCAACTACGCAAACGATATTTTCTTTCGACTGATTGGGGATAAAGTTCGTGCCGTAATTCACCGTGATGCCGCCTAGGAAGGCGGTCACGTTTTTACCTGCACTAATTAATAAATGGGTTAATAAAGACGAAGTTGTCGTTTTTCCATGTGTTCCTGCTACGGCAAGGGTAGGAATTTGTTGCGTAATCCAGCCGAGAATTTCGGAACGTTTGTAGAGTCGAATGCCTTTACTTACCAGGTGATTCATTTCAACATGATCCTTCGGAATGGCGGGTGTGTAGATAAATAAACTGTGCTCTACATCTTCTAAGCAGGCTTTGGGAATTAAATCGATGGAATCTTCATAGTGAATCTCCATTCCTTCTTCGGCTAATTTTTTCGTTAGCGGGCTCTCTGTCTTGTCGTATCCAGCCACCGGAAATCCATTGTGCAAGAACCACCGAGCGATGGCTGACATTCCAATTCCCCCAATTCCTAAGAAATAGACTTGTTTTAAATCACTAAGGCTTAACTCTTTTTTCATGCGTGTAGAATGGATTGGGCTATTTCGTGTGCTGCGTTTGGCTTGGCTAAACGAAGACTGTTTTTTTCTAGGGTACTTACATCGGATTTGAGGGCTTTCAAAGCCTCCGAAATCAGTTGATCTTTTACTTCCGCATCACGAACGAGGATGGCAGCGTTTTGGGAAACGAGGCTCTTCGCATTTTCGGTTTGGTGATCTTCTGCCGCGCTAGGTAAAGGCACTAAAATACTTGCTTTGCCTAACAGGCATATTTCCGATACAGAAGAGGCACCAGCTCTCGAGATAACTAGATCTGCCATCGCGTAGGCTAAGTCCATTTCGTAGATGAAAGCGGAAACATAAGCGCTTGAAATTCCTTCAGCTGCCTTTTTTGCCGTAGATTCAAAGGCAATTCCTGTTTGCCAAATCACCTGAACACCTGCCTCTCCTAAACGATCTAATCCGGCCAAAATTCCCTGATTAATGGTTCTGGCTCCTTGGGATCCACCAATAATTAATAGTGTTTTTTTAGCTGGATCTAAGTGAAAGTGAGCCGCAGCCTGTTCTCTTTTTCCAACTGATTCAAGTAAATCCTTTCGTACCGGATTCCCACTTAAGGTAATTTTCTGTGCAGGAAAGAATCTTTCCATACCCGGGTAGGCCACGAAAATGTGCTCCGCCTTACTAGCTAGGGCTTTATTGGTGATTCCGGCAAAAGAATTTTGTTCTTGTATAAAATAGGGGATACCTAAGAAACGGGCTGCTAACAGAAGTGGTCCTGAAGCATATCCTCCCACTCCCACAGCTACATCGGGTTTAAAATCCTTCAGGATTTTGGCAGATAAAAATAGACTTTTAGCCAGCTTGAAAGGGAACAAAATATTCTTCCAAACTTGGGTTCTTTGAATTCCCACAATGGGTAAGCCAATGATTTTAAATCCGGCTTTGGGCACTTTCTCCATTTCCATTTTCCCCTCAGCCCCTACAAATAAGAATTCCAAAGAAGGATCGATTTCCTTCATCGCATTCGCGATCGAAATGGCTGGGTAAATATGTCCCCCGGTTCCTCCTCCTGAAATGATGACGCGTTTAATGGACATTAGACTAAGGAAGGTTGTGCAGGTTCTGGATCTTTATCTTTACTAACTGCTAAAATAAGTCCTATACTAATGGCAGTAAAAATTAAGGAGGTACCTCCGGCAGAAATCATCGGCATCGGCTGTCCAGTTACCGGACCCGCATCTACTGCTACTAGCATGTTAATGAAGGCTTGGAAGACAATTGAGAAAGTTAAGCCGGCAGATAATAATCCCCCAAAGGGCTTATTACTGTACTGTATGGCCTTCGCCCCCCGGTACATAAAAACCAAAAACAGCAGCGGAATGGCTAATCCTCCTACGATACCATATTCCTCAATAATAATAGCGTAGACGAAATCGGATTCTGCCTGGGATAAAATATAGCGTTGCTGGCTTTTTCCGGGTCCTTTCGGATGAATCGCTCCCGTCGCAATGGCATAGAGACTTCGCGTGATTTGGTAATCTTCGTTTTTTGCTTTGTTTACTTTTGTTTCATTTTTGCCAATACGCTGTATGTAGTTTTCAATACGGGTTTTTACCGTCTGCGCTCTTTGGCCAATTCCTAAACCTACTACACTTACACCTATGGCGGCCACTAGAATAATAATTGATGCGATTTGTTTATACGGAACACGGCCAAAAAACATCAAAATAATACTTGTCAAAAAGATCAATACACTGGTAGAGAAGTTTGAAAGCATGATTAAGAAACACGATATACCAATCTTGATCAACATGCGAATGAACATGACCGTATTGTAGGAATCTGGATCCGCCTGTTTGGAAGAGAAATCTTTTGCCAGACTCGTAATGAGGCATAATTTCACCATATCCGAGGGCATGAACGAGATAGGTCCTAGATTCACCCAGCGATTTGCACCTCCCTTAGTCGCCCCAAAAACATAGGCCACCATTACTAATCCCCAAGACAAAAACAGGGCTAAATCGCTAAATTTCGCCACTCGGCTATAATTCGATTTAGAGAAATAGGACATCAAATAAAAGGAGATTCCTAAAATCACTAAGGTCTTAATGAAACTAGAAAGTGGCTCGAAAGGGCCATCCATCGTCAACTTCGCTTTCGCAGAGAACTGAATCAATAAGCCGAACGCGTTCAATATAAACACGATCAACCAAATCTTATAATCCCCTTTCAGGTGCTCTTGAAAAAAGGCTCTGATTTTACTATCCATGGATTAAGCGTTTAACAGTATTTTTAAATTGATCTCCTCGATCCTCATAATTCTTAAATAAATCAAAGCTCGCGCAGGCTGGGGAAAGCAAAACCACATCTCCTGCTGAGGCCCATTCTTTCGCCTTAGTCACCGCATCCTCTAAAGAGTCTGTTGCGAAAAGTTGTGGAACGATGGGTCCGAAATGATTCTCTAATTTCTCGTTATCCATTCCAAGGCAGATCAATCCTTTCACCTTTTCTTTCACCAGTGGGTCTAAGACTTCATATTCATTGCCTTTGTCTACACCGCCCATGATCAGAATCAAGGGTTGCTTGTAGCTATTTAAGGCATAAAATACGGCATCTACATTCGTTGCCTTGGAATCATTGATAAACTCCACTCCATTCCAGTTGCCACATGACTCTAGTCGGTGTGGTGCATTTTCAAAGAAGGGAAGTGAAGCCAAAATTTGTGCATAGGAAACGCCAGCCTCATGTGCAGCTAACATGGCAACTGACATGTTGATGGCATTATGTGGTCCTTTTAATGGAGCATCCGCTAAAAGTAGGGTAGCGCCATCGAATTGAATCTTATCTGAACTAATGTAGGCATCTGCGGGCTCGTGGAAACTAACGCGTTTCAAACCAGCAGCAGATGGCAACTGACTGAGATTAGCTGTAATGACTTCATCATCTGTCCAAAATATGCAGCTCGTACGAGCGTCCGCGTTTTGGAAGATCCTAAACTTCGAAGCGATATAATTTTCAAATTTATATTCGTAGCGATCTAAATGATCGGGAGTGATATTCAATAGAACAGCCACATCTGGCTTGAAATTAAAGCAGCGGTCTAGTTGGAAGCTGGAAATCTCCAGAACGTAGATGTCGTGCTGGTCTTCCATCACCTGCTTCGCAAAGCTCTGACCAATATTTCCAGCTAAACCCACATTTAAGCCAGCGGATTTCAAGAAATGATACGTTAGCAGGGTAGTGGTTGTTTTTCCATTCGATCCCGTGATGGCCACGATTTTAGCCTTCGTATAACGCGCGGCAAATTCAATTTCAGAAACGAGTGAAATTCCTTTTGCTTTGATGGCCTTAACAATATCTGTTTTTTCTGGAATACCGGGGCTGATAATAATTTCGTTAGATGTTAAAATACGGTCTAGCGAGTGAGCTCCAGTCTCGAATTCAATCTGATTTTCGCGAAGGGTCTCTTGATACGTAGACTTCAGCACACCAGAGTCAGACAAGAATACCTCAAAACCTTTTGATTTAGCTAGTAATGCGGCTCCTACACCACTTTCTCCTCCACCTAAGATGCTGATTAATGCCATTCGCGCGTTGAAATTTTCGGAAATTGAATTCAACTACAAGTTAGAAAATGTCCCGCATTCTATCAACTCAAAATGAGCATCTGGTTAGAATTTTAATGACAAAAAAAAGACCCACCGTTTCGGGTGGGTCTTTTGTATAAATTCGAGTCGAATTAAACTAACGAAATACGCTTAAACGATGAAATCGTTAAACCTTTTTGCGTTTGCTCTAATAGTTGACGAATCGTGATCGATGAGTCTTTTACGAATTGTTGGTTCAATAAAGTAGATTCTTTGTAGAACTTCTCTAATTTACCTACCGCAATTTTCTCTAACATCGCCTCAGGCTTACCCTCTTGACGTGCTTGATCTTTTCCGATTTCGATTTCTCTTTCGATTGTCTCAGCATCTACGCCATCCTTATCTAAAGCTACAGGCTTCATAGCGGTGATTTGCATCGCGATATCCTTACCTACTTCAGATACATCTACACCTTGAACATTTTCGAATGCTACTAAAACACCGATTTTGTTGTTAGAGTGAATGTAAGAAACCACTTTCTCAGCAGATACGTTTTCGTAAGCTGCTAAGGTGATTTTCTCTCCAATTTTACCA
>JBEBDF010000084.1:0-7834 GCA_041157105.1 Bacteroidota bacterium
ATACGCCTGCCTCTTGTGAGTTAGATTTAGCTGTTTTTTTAGGGCATAAAACAAGCCTGGATGCTTTAGGGTATGAAGAGCGAGTGGTATATCCAGGAATGAAAGCATTTAGAGCGAGTATTTTTCCTTATGCTACCTTTTTAGTGGAGAAAGTTTTGCGGGAATTGGAGATTAAGGAGCTTTGGTTTTCGTCGTATAGTTTAAAGGAAGGCTTTTGGTTTACTGAACTCCAAAATCCATCAAACCAACCGTAGATTTTGAAAAAAAAATTGTAAACTTGTACTATATAAGATTAATCAACCCCTTCATATGGCTTTTTCATTAGCAACTATTTTACTTCAGGCGGGTACAGTGACCGTCGATTCTACTGCAGCTATGGCAGATTCCATTGTTAATTCGGCTCCTGTTCAGGAAGTTACGAAAGTAGTAGTGGAAGAGTTTTCTGTATTGGACTTATTATCAAAAGGGGGATATGTCATGTATCCGATCGGCTTCTTATTCGCAGCAGCTGTATTCTTATTCATTGAACGTTATTTGTACATCCGCAAGACAGCAAAATTAGATGAGGATTTCTTGCACAAGATTCATGATATGTTGCAAGCAGGCAACGTACAAGGTGCGATTAATTTCTGCAAATCAACCTCTTACCCGATCGCAAAGCTTTTAGAAAAAGGGTTATCTCGTTTAGGTTCTCCTATTCGTGATATTGAAGCGGCTATTGAGAATAAGGCCAAAGTGGAGATCTATAACATGGAGAAGAATTTAGGTATTCTTAGTGCAATTGCACGTATCGCTCCCATGTTTGGATTCTTAGGTACCGTGACCGGTATGATTCGTACGTTCCATAATATTTCCATCTCCAACAAAATCGATATTTCAACGATTGCCGGTGGTATTTATGAGAAAATGGTGACATCCGCATCTGGATTGATCGTAGGTATCATTGCCTATGTATTGTATACTTTATTGACGACTATGATTGATCGCACGATTAATAAAATGGAAATTACAGCGATTGATTTCTTAGATATTCTTCACAAACCAGCGTCTAAAGCCTAATTCGATGAATTTCAGAAAAAGAGTCAGAGAAGCATCAGAAGTAGAAACGGGGGCCCTTGCGGATATCCTTTTCTTTTTATTGATGTTCTTTTTAATGATTTCGACGCTAGCTTCTCCGGATGCAATTAAATTGCTTTTACCAGAAACAGCAAAGCCGATGCCTACACCGGCAAATGAAGTAATTCGTTTGACGGTAGATGAGCAGCTAAATTATTACATTGATGATCGTCTAGTGGATGTCGCTAATTTAGAAGCTGAATTGACGAAAGAAGCTACATCTAAAAAGGCTGTCACCTTAGTGGTTCGGATGGATCGCAATCAGACAGTACAAGAATTGACCAATATCTATGACCTAGCAGCTAAATTAAAGCTCGCGATGGTGATGGCCGCGGAAAAGAAAAAATAGAATTTTATGGAAGGCTATGGAATCATCGCCCTCAAATCAATAGCCGTTTACGTGTTTATCGTAGCGGCTATTCGTGTTTTTGGGAAGAAAGAATTTGCGCAATTGTCCGTGGTGGATGTGGTTTTTATTTTATTGATATCTAATTCTGTGCAGACAGCGATGGTGGGAGATGATACGAGTTTGTCTGGAGGATTAGTGGCAGCTTTAGCCTTGTTTGCGATGAATTATGTATTTAAACGTCTTTCATTAGGTAGTCAATCGGTTAGTAAGGTGATTGATGGGGAGCCTGTTCTTTTGATTTACAATGGGGAAATTCGCCCTAATGCCTTGAAAGAAGCATCTATTTCCATGGAGCAATTAAAAGCAGTAGTAAGGGAGCATGGAGTGGAGGAGATCAGTGATGTTAATCTAGCTATCTTCGAAGTGGATGGAAATATTTCCGTTTTAAGTGATAATTATCAGAATTTGACCAAAAGAAAACGAAAAGGACATCGAATTCTTGGGCAAAATACGGCCTAAAATCGTATATTTGCACTTATATCTCAGCTGTTTGTAGAGTTGAGAATCATTTTGTTTTCTTAATTAATGGAAAAAATCCTAAAGTTCGGTGGTACTAGTTGTGGTAGCATTGAAAGTATTCAATCCGTTCTGACTATCATTGAGTCGAACTGGAAATCCTCCTCAGACTTTGCTGTTGTCTTTTCTGCCATGAGCGGTGTGACGAATCATTTGTTAGAAGCGGGCACCCTAGCTGCTCAGCCGAAAAGCACAGTAAATACATTGATTGAGACGATTGAAACGCGTCATTTTGACGTCATTAAGCACTTTATTCCTGTTACGGAACAAAGCCAAGTTATCGCACACGTGCGCACTTTGGTCAATGAATTACGTGATGTGTTGAAAGGAATTAATTTGATTAAGGAGATTTCACCTAAGACTTCAGATGCATTAGTCAGTTTTGGGGAGCGATTATCGACTTATTTGATTTACGCAATTCTACAACAGAAAGGACTCCCGGTTGTCTATGTGGATGCTCGGGAGATCATAAAAACCAACAGTGCTTTTGGTCATTCAGAAGTAGATTTTCTGGTAGCTAATCCCTTAATTTCTGCCTACTTTGAAGCGAACAAAGGTAAAATAGGATTAATAACTGGTTTTATTGCTTCCAATAATAAGGGGGAGACAACGACTTTAGGTCGAGGTGGTTCTGATTATACTGCTTCAGTGATTGGAGCTGCGCTAGGGGTAAAAGAAATTGAGATTTGGACGGATGTAGATGGAATGATGACAGCTGATCCACGTAAAGTGTCATCAGCATTTACGATTCCTTCGATTTCGTATGCGGAAGCGATGGAGTTAACCCATTTTGGGGCTAAAGTTATTTACCCTCCGTCATTACAGCCTGCTTTTGCTAAAAATATCCCTATTCGTGTTTTAAACACCTTTAATCCTTCTTTCGAAGGCACAGTTGTCAGCAAAGATCCGTCGAGTAGCCCCTACATTATTACAGGTATTTCCTCTATTGATGCGTTAGCTTTAGTGAACTTACAAGGTTCAGGGATGATCGGTGTAGCTGGGGTTTCAGCTAAATTATTCACTGTATTAGCTCGCGAAAAGATATCAGTAGTCTTGATTTCTCAAGCTTCATCTGAGCACAGTATCTGCTTTGCCATCGATCCAACTGTTGCCGATAAGGTAAGAAAGGTGTTAGATAAGGAATTTGCAGCCGAAATGGCAGCCGGAGATATTGAAGGAATTGATATTCAAAAAGACCTTTCTGTAATTGCTGTGGTGGGTGAAGGGATGCGTAAACTCACAGGTGTCAGCGGTAAGTTATTCTCCTCTTTAGGCAAAAATGGGATTAATATTGTAGCTACAGCTCAGGGTTCATCTGAGTTAAATATATCGGTGGTGATTGAAAATAAGGACCTTTCTAAGGCTTTAAATGTCATTCACGAGACTTTTTTCTTCTCTCAGATTAGAACATTACACCTCTTTTTAGTGGGTGCTGGTTTGATAGGTAAGACTTTATTAGCACAAATAATTGGTCAGGAGCATTATTTGGCCAAATATAAGGGAATCCGCATTCGTCTAATCGGTATTGCGAATAGCCGGAAACAACTGATTCTAGAAGAAGGAATTGAGTTAGAAAAGGCCTTGGACTTGCTGAATCAAACGGGTCAAGGGGCAGATTTAGCGGGTTTTATTGCTCAAATCAAATCTTTGAACTTGCCTAATTCTATCTTTGCGGATTGTACAGCAAGCAAGGAGATTTATACGAATTATTTAGGCTTATTTAGGTCGAATATTTCGGTTGTAACCCCGAATAAGGTAGCCAATTCAGGCCCCTATGAATTATATGCTCAATTGCATCAAACCGCTCTAGCTAAGGGTGTTAAGTTCTTGTATGAAACGAATGTGGGTGCTGGTTTACCAGTCATTAATACCTTGCAAGGCTTAATCTCATCAGGTGATCGCTTTGAGAAAATTGAAGGGATTTTATCTGGTACTTTATCGTTCTTATTTAATCAATTTAAGCCTGGGAAATCCTTTGGTGAGGTATTGAGAACTGCTAAAGAAAAAGGCTATACGGAGCCAGATCCAAGAGAAGACCTAAGTGGCATGGATGTGGCGCGTAAAATTTTGATTTTAAGTCGTGAAATCGGAATGAAATTAGAGTTCTCCGATATAACTATTGAAAAGATTATTCCCCCAGCCTGTGAGGCGGCACCATCAGTGGACGCCTTCTTCGAGGAGATTGATAAAGCTAATGATTTCTTTGAGCAATTAGTGAATGAGGCCGCTTCGAAAGGGGAGGTTCTGCGGTATATTGCTTGTTTGGAAAATCAAAAAATCACCATCGGTTTACGCTCGGTAGGTTCTTCACATCCATTCTATCAGATGGATGGGGCGGATAATGTGATTGCCTTTACGACGAAGCGTTACCATGATCGCCCATTAGTCATTAAAGGACCGGGTGCTGGAGCGGAAGTGACCGCATCTGGCGTTTTTGCAGATATTGTATCCATCGGTAGTCATCTATTATAATATGGAAAAGATTCGTGTATATGCTCCTGCGACGGTAGCGAATGTGGCTTGTGGATTTGATATCTTCGGTTTTGCGGTGAATAACCCTGGCGATGAGGTCGTTTTAGAAAAGAAGTCTACACCTGGAATTATCATTAAAGAGATTACAGGCGATGATGGTCGTTTGCCCAAAGCTGTGGAGAAAAATACCGCCGGTATCGCCATCCAAAAATATTTAGCTTTTATCGGTCGTGAAGACCAAGGTTTTGAGCTATCCTTGCACAAGGATATGCCTTTAGGTTCAGGCTTAGGTTCCTCAGCAGCTTCGGCTGTAGCAGGAGTTTTCGCGGCAAATGAACTGATGGGTCGCCCTTTATCCCAAAAAGACCTCTTGCCCTTTGCGATGGAAGGTGAGCGCGTCGCCTGCGGCTCCGCGCACGCAGACAATGTAGGCCCTTCGTTATTAGGCGGCTTTATCGTCATTCGCTCCTACGATCCTTTAGATATCATTCAGGTGCCTGTACCTGCCGATTTATACGCCAGCATCGTTCATCCTCAAATCGAGGTAAACACAAAAGACGCCCGCGGTATTTTAAACAAAGAGATTCCTTTATCCACCACCATCACCCAAATGGGTAACGTGGCTGGTCTCGTAGCAGGCCTCTTACTGCCTGATTATGAATTAATTGGTAGATCTCTAGTGGATGTCATTATCGAGCCGTCAAGAGCCATCTTAATACCTGGATTCGCTGAAGTGAAAGCAGCGGCTATCGCCAATGGTGCTTTAGGATGTTCGATCTCCGGTTCCGGCCCATCGCTATTTGCCTTGTCGAAAGGAGAAGAAACGGCCCAAAATGTAGCAAAAGCCATGGCGACTGAATTTACTGCTTTAGGTATCGGATCGGAACAATATGTCTCCCAGATCAACCAGAAAGGCCCCGTTATTTTAGCTGATTAAGCTTTCGGATGAGCCTGCTGGTAAATCGCCTTCATCTTTTCCATCGAATTGTGGGTATAGACTTGCGTTGCGGCTAGATTCGCATGGCCTAATAACTCTTTGATGGCATTTAAATCAGCGCCTCGATTCAACAGGTGTGTTGCATAGGTATGGCGCAACACGTGCGGAGATAGTTTCTCGAGCTGGCTGAATTCTCCTAGATTTTTCTTCACTAATCGTTGTACAAACATCGGGTAAAGTGGCTCTCCTTTATCTGTTAATAATAGATGAGGGTGTTCAATCGTGCAGAAGCTACGATAAGCCGCTATTAAGTCAATGAGCAGCCCAGGTATAGGAATGACCCTTTCCTTATTTCGTTTTCCGATGACGCGTATTGTTTTAGCCGCTAAATTGACTTGGGTATTTTGCAAGGAGATGAGTTCAGCGAGTCGAATACCGGTCCCATATAATAAAAATAGGATGAGTTCGTCGCGCGCTTCACTGAAATTAGTGGCGATGATCCGGTTCTCCACGAGGTTCTCCATCTCCGATTCTCGGACGAAATGGGGGATTTTCTTCGTGGTTTTCACCATCCGAATGGACGCCATCGGATTTTCGGTGATTTTACTTGTTCGTAAAAGGTATTTATAGAAGGTCCGAAGCGTGGCTAATTTGCGGTTAATGCTTCGGTTTTGGATGCTATCATCGGATAAACTGATGAGCCATTTCCGCACATCTATGGCTTGAACCTGCTGGAGTTCTATGGGATTTATAAAAGCGGTAAATTGCTCTAAGTCAGTGGAGTAGGAGGTAATTGTGTGCGAACTGAGGCGCCTTTCGATGGACAGGTGGTCCAAAAAAAAATTGACTAATTCACGATTCATCATCGAAATTAGTCAATTCCTGTAAAGAATGTATAGGAAATTAGTTATTAATATTTCCGTAAGTGATTTGCTTGTAAGCAGCACGAATCATTTCTTTACGACGCCCTACAGAAGGTTTTTCGAAAGCAGATCTTCTACGTAGTTCTTTCACTACACCTGTTTTTTCAAATTTCTTCTTGAAGCGCTTTAAAGCCTTATCAATTGATTCGTTCTCTTTTATCGAAATAATTAACATTTTATTTGTCTGTTTTTTTTAAATAGTTTGCAAAGATAATCATATTTTTTTGATGCGCAATAGCTGATTCGATTATTTCAATGAATGTTTTTGCCTATTTTTGTGCTTTCATCTTAAAGAAAATTATGTCAGACTTTTCACGGACAACGGTTACTGCAGCGTTAATTTATGCGAACGGGCCTATTCACATCGGTCACTTAGCGGGTTGTTACTTGCCAGCGGATATCTATGTTCGTTACTTACGCCTTCAAAAGAAGGATGTGATTTTTGTGTCTGGTACAGATGAACATGGGGTACCTATCACGATTAAGGCAGCAAAAGAGGGTAAAACTCCACAGCAGGTCGTTGATTTTTATTACAAAGAAATCAAAGACTCTTTCGAGCAATTTGGCATATCGTTTGATATATATGGTCGTACATCTGATCCTGTGCATCATGAAGTTTCACAAGAATTCTTTTTGAAATTATATAATGAAGGGAAGTTTATCGAGGAAGTCACGGAGCAATTCTATGATGAAGAGGCCAAACAATTCTTAGCGGATCGCTATATCACGGGTGACTGCCCTTCTTGTAAGCAGCCTGGTGCCTATGGTGATCAGTGTGAAAAGTGCGGAACGACACTTTCACCTACTGAATTAGTTAATCCAAAATCAGCTTTAAGTGGTTCTAAGCCCGTTTTAAAGCCGACGAAGAACTGGTTCTTGCCCTTAGATCAATGGCAACCAGAATTAGAAAAATACATTGCCTCACATCCGGAATGGAAGTCAAATGTGACGGGTCAAGTGAAATCTTGGTTGCAAGAAGGCTTGAAACCTCGTGCGATGACACGTGATTTAAACTGGGGTGTGCCTATTCCTTTGCCGGATACGGAGGGGAAAGTGCTTTATGTATGGTTTGATGCGCCTATCGGTTATGTCTCCATGACGAAGCAATTAACGCCGGAATGGGAGACCTATTGGAAGGCGAAAGATAGCCGTATTGTTCATTTTATTGGAAAAGATAATATTGTTTTCCATTGTTTGATCTTCCCAGCGATGTGTTTGGCGCACGGAGGCTATCAATTAGCGGATCAGGTGCCTGCAAATGAGTTTATGAACCTGGAAGGGGATAAGATTTCGACCTCACGTAATTGGGCGGTTTGGTTGCATGAATATTTAGTGGATTTCCCTGGAAAGCAAGACGTTTTGCGTTATGCGTTAACGGCTTCGAGTCCTGAAACGAAGGATGCCGATTTTACCTGGGCTGATTTTCAGACCAAAAACAACTCTGAATTAGTAGCCATCCTA
>JBEBDF010000085.1:0-7723 GCA_041157105.1 Bacteroidota bacterium
GCCGCATCCACCCATCTATTCATATTATTTTCCTATCGCCGCTAAAAATTCTGGACTGTTTGGCTTAATACCTGAAGCAAAAAAGTTTTGCAATTCGCCTTTCTCATTGATTACGTATTTGCAGAAGTTCCAGCTCGGCTCTTTTTCATTCCAACCATTCTTTGATTTATCCGAAAGCCATTGGTAAAGGTCACATTTTCCAGATCCTTTTACTACCACTTTTTCCATCATTTGGAAGGAAACGCCATAGTTTAAAGTACAGAAAGAAGAAATCTCCGCGTTAGAACCTGGTTCTTGTCCGCCAAATTCGTTAGCAGGGAAACCCAAAATAACGATGTCCTTGTTTTCTTTGTGGAATTTTTCCCAGTCTGCATATTGTGGAGTGTATCCGCATTTAGAAGCCGTATTCAAGACGATAATTTTCTTTCCTTTGAATTGAGAGAAATCAATCTCTTTTCCATCGATTCCTTTCATTTTGAAGGAATGGAAGTTCGTAGAAGCTGTGGAAATTTCCATTTTTTCTGGTCTGTTTAAGACGGTTTTTTGTGTGAATGGTAAGGCTAGTGCCGTTAATAACGATCCGATTTTCATAAAACTTGCGATCATGATGATAATAATTAAAATGGTGAGGTAAATATAGTTACGTTTCAAATTACATTCGATTAGGTGAAACTATTCCTAATAACGAGGTGGCATGCTGAATTGTTTTACCAGTCAGCTCAGCTAAGGTAAGTCTAATGTTTCTTTTTACCTCATTTTCCTCTGATAGAATAGTTTGCTCGTTGTAAAATTTGTTAAATGTCTTCGCTAAATCGTAGGCATAATTGGCAATCACAGAGGGAGCAAAGTTAGCCGCAGCTTGCGCGATTGTTGGTTTGTATTCGCCTAATAAGTAGATTAATTCTTGTTCTGATGCTACTAATTCCGAGTGGGTTGACACCGGATTAATTTTACCACCTTTGCGTAATATGGAACAAATACGAGCGTGTGTGTATTGGATAAAAGGACCTGTATTTCCTTGGAAATCAATGGATTCTTCCGGATTAAATAACATGCGTTTCTTAGGTTCTACTTTTAATAAGAAATACTTCAACGCGCCTAATCCTAAATTGTGGAATAATTCGTTTGATTCAGCTTCGGTAAAGCCATCTATCTTACCTAATTCTAAGGTTCGGTCTTTTGCCGTTTGAATCATTTCTGCCATCAAATCATCCGCATCTACCACTGTTCCTTCGCGGGATTTCATCTTGCCACTTGGCAAGTCGACCATTCCATAAGACAAGTGGAAATTACCGTTTGAATAAGGCTTATTTAATTTTTTCAAAATATGGAAAAGTACCTCAAAATGGTAATCTTGCTCGTTTCCTACCACATAAACCGATTGATTCGTTTTAAAATCTTCGTATTTCAATTGAGCCGTTCCCATGTCCTGTGTAATGTAAACGGAAGTTCCATCTTTGCGTAAAACTAATTTTTCATCTAAGCCTTCTGCCTCTAAATTGATCCAAACAGATCCATCTGGCTTTTGGAAAAATACACCCGATGCTAAACCCTCATCTACTATTTGTTTGCCTAGTAAATAAGTATTCGATTCCCGGTAGATTTTATCAAAACTAACGCCCATGGTTTGGTAGGATTTCTCAAAACCTGCGAAAACCCAGGCATTCATCGTATTCCACAAGTTCATTACCTCCTCGTCGCCTTGTTCCCATTTTAAGAGCATTTCTTGCGCTTTGAGTAGGATAGGGGCCTGTTTTTTAGCCTGTTCTTCTTCTATTCCTTTCGCCTTTAATTCTGCGATTTCTTGTTTATAAGCCACATCGAAAGCCACATAATATTTGCCCACTAAGTGATCGCCTTTTAATCCAGCTGTTTCAGGAGTTTCATTATTTCCAAAAAGCTGGTAAGCTAACATCGACTTACAAATGTGTATGCCTCGGTCATTTACTAAATTCGTTTTAACCACATCGTATCCACCTGCCGCCAAGATTTGCGCAACTGAAAAGCCCAAGAAGTTATTACGTAAATGGCCTAAATGTAAAGGTTTATTGGTATTAGGAGAGGAGTATTCGATGAGTACTTTTTCCCCTTTAGATTCAATTTGGAAGGGATTTTTATCAGAAGCAACGTTAGCTAATAAGTCTAACCATGCGGAATCCTGGATGGAAATATTTAAAAAACCTTGAACGACTTGAAAAGCTTTTACAATTCCACAATTTGCTATCAAATACTCTCCTAAATCAGTCGCAATGGCAGCAGGAGCCTTTCCGGCTTGCTTTGTATAAGGGAAAACTACTAAGGTATAAGCGCCTTCAAACTCTTTTTTAGTTTCTTGCAACACGATTTCTGTTACGTCGATTTGAAAGAGGGCTTTTAGTCCTTTAGCGAGTTCTTGTTGTAATGTTTGCTGAATATTTGACATCTAAATGGCTGTAATTTTTCAATCCGTAAAGGTAGCTAAATTCGGGCTAAACATTGCTTCTAATGCTCAGAAATGAATAAATTAATCTTACCTTTGCCCTAATTATGCAAAATACGTACCACGAGGCAATTCAAACTTTAAAATCAGGAGGCGTGCTGCTGTATCCTAGTGACACGATTTGGGGTTTAGGCTGTGATGTTCGAAATGAGCAGGCTATTGAGAAGATTTTGGAGCTAAAAAATAGGCCTGCTACTAAAGGATTGATTGTATTGATTGCTAAAATCGAGCAATTGAGTGAATATGTGGAGCAGGTACCGGAGATTGCTTGGGATCTAGTGGAATTTGCGGAGGATCCTTTGACCATTATTTATCCCAAAGGGAAAAACGTTTCTCCCTCTTTATTAGGCCCAGATGGAAGTATTGCCATCCGATTAGTAAAAGATGAGTTTTGTAAGGGATTGATTTATAGGTACCAACGGGCGATAGTTTCTACTTCTGCGAATCTTTCAGGGGAACCTTCTCCTTTAAATTTTGCTGGAATTGCGCCTTCCATTTTAGCTGGGGTAACGCATGTGTTAAAGAATCCAACAGGAGAAGGGCCTGCTAAAAAGGCGAGTAAAATTGTGCAATTAGGCCTACATGGTGATTATAAGTTAATAAGAGGATAGATGAAAGAAGGGAAGGAAATTGTCCAAGATCCGATATTCTCCAAAATTGGCCTCGCAGCCGATCGTTTGGGGGTAGATAGTTATGTGATTGGAGGATATGTGCGTGATGCGATTTTAGGTCGCGATTGTAAGGATATTGATGTGGTTTGCCTCGGATCTGGGATTGATTTAGCCTTAGAAGTAGCCAAGGAATTTGATTTGCCAGAACATGCCGTTTCGGTTTTTAAGAATTTTGGAACGGCGATGATTAAAGTCGATGACTGGGATCTGGAATTTGTGGGTGCTCGAAAGGAATCTTATAATCGGGATTCGCGAAAGCCAGTGGTAGAGGAGGGTACCTTAGTGGATGACCAAAACCGCCGCGATTTCACTATCAACGCGATGGCAGTTCAATTAAATAAGGCCAATTGGGGTAAATTATTGGACCCATTCAACGGCCTCGAAGATTTAAAAGCGAAAATTATTCGTACCCCTTTGGCCCCTGGTATTACTTTTTCAGATGATCCATTGCGCATGATGCGCGCTGTTCGTTTTGCAGCACAGCTAGGTTTCGATATCTTCCCGGAGACTTTTGAGGCCTTAAAAACCGAGAAAAATCGCCTGGAAATCATTTCGATGGAGCGAATTTCTGATGAATTGAATAAGATGATTCTCTGCAAAAAGCCTTCCTATGGCTTTCTTTTACTAGATGCTTGTGAAATTCTGCCTATCATTTTTCCTGAGTTCATGAAGCTGAAAGGCGTAGACACAGAGGATGGAAAGGGTCATAAAGATAATTTCTACCACACCTTACAGGTACTAGATAATATTGCAGAAAACACGGATGACCTTTGGTGGCGCTGGGCGGCTATTTTACATGATATTGCCAAACCACAGACCAAACGTTTCGCCCAAGGCAAGGGTTGGACTTTTCACGGACACGAAGATATGGGCGCACGCCAGGTGCCGAACATTTTCAAACGCCTAAAATTGCCTTTAAATGAAAAGATGAAACTGGTTCAAAAACTAGTTCGACTACATTTACGTCCCATCGCTTTATCGAAAGAGGAAATCACCGCTTCTGCCTTACGCCGTCTTTTATTCGAAGCAGGTGATGAGTTAGAAGCCTTGATGACTTTGTGCCGTGCTGATATTACTTCTAAAAATGGAGATAAGGTCAAACGCTATCTGCGCAATTTTGATATCGTAGAGCAAAAGCTAAAAGAAGTAGAAGAAAGTGACTCACTTCGTAATTTCCAACCCGTTTTCTCTGGCGAGATCATCATGCAGGTTTTCGATATTGGTCCTGGTCGTGAAATTGGTATCATTAAAATTGCCATGCGAGAGGCAGTTTTAGAGGGAGTGATTCGTAACGAATTAGCATCTGGTTGGGATTTGCTGCTCGAGGAAGGGCGTAAGCTAGAACTTAAACCAGTCGTTTCTCTCGCTGAAATACAATAAAACAGGCTCCGAATTCGGAGCCTGTTCTTTTATAAATGCGGTGATTATAAGTTGATCACTAGATCTTCTTTCGCATAACGAACCTTAGTAGCACTCGCCATAAAGTCATTTGCCGCATCGCGCTCACCTACGGCAAGCATTAATACAGAGTGTAATCCCATCGCCTCTAGACCTAATAATTCATCTAATTTCGCTGGAATAAATCCTTCCATTGGAGTGGAATCGATTTGTAACTCACCAGCCGCTGCTAACGCAGTTCCCATGGCTAAATAGACTTGGCGTGCAGCCCAGTGTCTTTTCGCCTCTATTGGACGACCTAATAATGATCCAGCTATTGCTCCACGGTAATCTCCTAACATTTCCACCGAAAGACCACGTGTATCTGCTACCAATTGAATAAAATTATCGATTTGAGCTTCGGTAATATCATTCCAAGCAGCGAAAACTAATAAGTGAGATGATTCAACTGCCTGTGGTTGACCATAAGCGATCGGTTGAATTTGTGCTTTTAATTCAGGGTTTTCAATCACTAAAATTTTATAGGGTTGTAAACCAAAACCTGATGCTGAAAGGCGGATTGCTTCTAATAAAGAATCAATTTTTTCTTCGGAAACTTTGTTTCCAGTCATTCTTTTGGTGGCGTAGCGCCACGATAATGAGTCGATTAAAGACATGTATGTAGATTAAAGATTATAGATTATTGAGAAGAGATTCTTCTGCGAATAAGCCTTGATAATTTATCAAATAAATAAAATCAGTTTCTATTCAATCTCCCTTAAAAAGAGAGCGAAAGAGTTCGGATAGTATATAGAAATTTTAAAGTGCAATCTCATAAAATATTGTCGCTAGGCAGTTTTAGAGATTGCACTTTGAAATTGAGCCATTTTACAGCCCCCTATTTAAATTTATTCTGAAACTAAAGAAACAGTAAGAGCGAAATCATCATAAATCGCCTTATCACCAATTGACTCAAAGAATTTCTTAGAACCGTAACGGATGTTAAAGTCAGTACGATCAATAGTGATGTTTGCTTTTGCAGTTACTTTTCCACCTTTTACAGCGATTTCAGCTGGGAAAGTGATGGATTTTGTGATTCCTTTTACTGTTAAATTACCAGTAACTTGATTGCCTGCTATTTTAGTGATAACGAAAGTAGCTGTTGGGAATTTTTCTACTTCGAAGAAATCACCTGAACTGATGTGTCCGATGAATTTTTGATTGTAACTAGCATCTGTGATGTCTAAATCTTTGATAGATTTCAAATCAATCGTGAAGTTTCCACCGATTAATTTGTTGCCATCTACGTTTAAAGCGCCAGCGGAGATACCTACTGTACCATTGTGCTCGCCTGTTACTTTCTTAGCTAACCAAGCGATTGAACTAGCTGATTTGTTAATGTTGACCACTTTAGGTGCAGCTACACCAGCGAAAGTGATTAGGCCTACAGCCAAAGTTGCAATAATTACCTTTACAGATTTCATCTTATTTATTGTTTAATTGTGAGAAAATACGGTTCTAAATTCGTCCAAAATTTGGTTCATTTCTTCGAGCCTTTTAACTCCTAAAGCGTCGAAATGTTTTCCCCAGTCATTTTGTACTTGGTCTACTTGACTTAATAAATCCAGCCCAGCTGGTAAAATCAAAACATCCACCGCTCTGCGATCTTGTGGACATTCGCGTCGTAGTACTAATTTTTTTTCTACTAATTTGTCTACTAAGCGAGAGGCATTAGACATTTTGTCTAGCATCCGCTCGGTAATAGCTAAAACGGTCATAGGGTTGCCTTGTTGTCCTCGAAGAATACGCAGCACATTATATTGTTGCATCGAGAGACCAAAGGGTTTCAATAATTCCTGCTGTTGCTGAACGATCCAGTTTCCTGTATAGATTGCATTTACAACTGCTTTTGCTGCCTCAGAAGGAAATTTTGATTGTTTCAAAGCTTTGGAAATACCCATGACTATAATTTGATGTCGTAAAATTAAATGTAATTACATTAAATACAAATGAAAATAAATTTATTTTTATCACAATCCTGAAATTTTTAATTTTTGACCTATTTTTGACGATGCAGAATTTATTATCTCTCCAATATCCTTTTGTCCTAGCTTCTAATTCCCCTCGTCGAAAAGAGATTCTTCGAAACGCTGGTTTTGAATTTTCGGTTTTGCCAAGTGATGTAGATGAGTCGTTCGATGCGGCAATGAAACCACAAAAGGTGCCTGAGCATTTGGCAGAAAGAAAAGCCAGTGAATTAGCTCGAATTTCTCCATCGACCTTGGTTTTAGCGGCGGATACGGTGGTTATTCTAGAAAATGAGATATTAAATAAGCCATCAGATAAATCGGAAGCCATTCAAATGCTTCAAAAACTATCGGGTAAAACACACGAAGTGGTCACTGGTATTGCCTTGCACACGCCACAAGGTTTATTTACGAAAGCGGATTCAGCTCTGGTTAAATTCAGGACGTTCGAAGAATGGGAAATTGATTTTTATGTCAGAGAGGGTTCTTGTATGGACAAAGCCGGTTCTTATGGTGTCCAAGATTACCTAGGGATGGTGGGTATAGAATCTATTCATGGGTCATTCTACACGGTGATGGGCTTACCCATTTACGAGGTGTATCAATTGATGAAACCGTATATTCTAGACGGGAAGCAGTTATTAATTAGATAGAGAAACTCTCTCCACATCCGCAGGTACGACTTGCATTGGGGTTTTTGAACTGAAAACCTTTGCCATTTAGACCATCTGAAAAGTCTAATTCAGTGCCTGCTAGGTAAAGAATGGATTTTTTGTCCACCATAACCTTCACCCCTTTATCCTCGAAAATCATATCATTCGCTTGAGGCTCTGCAGCGAAATCCAAATTGTACATTAAGCCAGAGCAACCGCCGCCTTCTACAGCCACGCGGATGTTAAATTCCTCTGTTAAACCTTCTTTAGAACGCAATTCTTTGATTCTATTCGCTGCTAAATCTGATATCGAGATCATGTTGGTTATATTTTGATGAATTTCCGACACAAAAATAAGAAAAAAATCGCTAAAAAAATCATTTATTTAGAGTGAATCTAAATAAAGTCTAGTTTTTCAAAACCATTGGCCTTAATTTTGCGTTTCAATTGGAGTAAAATAGCCAGATTAAAAACACATACCATGCTTTCAATAAAGAATTTACAAGCAAGAATAGG
>JBEBDF010000086.1:0-7677 GCA_041157105.1 Bacteroidota bacterium
ACCGATTCCACGGTAGGAGGGTAAGCGCTACCGCCCCCTTTTTGCATTAAGGACTCACATCCTTCTCCATCCGATTTCAAGATAAAGTCTTGAACTCCTAAACCTTCATAATTAGGCTCTAACATCACAGCACCGGCTCCATCCCCAAAAAGAATGCACGTTGTCCGATCCGTGTAATCCACAATCGAAGACATTTTGTCCGCACCCACAACGACAATTTTCTTGTAACGACCTGATTCGATGAAGGCAGTACCAGCACCTAAGGCGTTTAAGAAACCAGAACAAGCGGCTGCTAAGTCGAAGGAAGCCGTTTCACGGATGCCTACTGCCTTGCAGATCAAGTTCGAAGCGGAAGGGAAAAAGTAATCGGGAGTCACCGTAGCACAGATAACCATATCTACCTCTTCCGGTTTCGTGTTGGTTTTCTTCAAGAGATCCTCCACCGCTTTCGCCCCCATGAATGACGTTCCTAGGCCTTCGCCCTTTAAAATACGTCTCTCCTTGATGCCGGTGCGGGTGGTGATCCACTCGTCGTTCGTGTCAATGATTTTTTCTAATTCTTGATTTGTCAGCACATAATCCGGTACATATCCTGCGACTCCGGTGATGGCTGCACTTATTTTTTGGCTCATATTAATTATTGGTTCTCGATGGCGGCCTTAATCTTTCCGCAAACATCTGATGCTACGACGGATCTACACAATTTGATCATGTTTTTTATGGCCAAAGGACTCGAAGCCCCATGTGCAATAATCACATTCCCATTAATTCCGATGATCGGGCTACCGCCGTATTTTTCGTAATTTGTATTCTCGACAAAGTCATTCGTGATTCCTTGGTCCTTCATGATCTTGTAGATAGATTCCCCCATCTTCAAAATAATGTTCCCTGTAAATCCATCCGTCACAATCACGTCTGCTTTGTTCTTAAAGAAGTCTTTTCCTTCTAAGTTTCCAATGAAGTTAATCTTCTTGTTCTCTTTCAAAAGGGCATGGGTCGCAAGAGAAAGGATATTTCCCTTTTGTTCCTCTTCACCGATGTTCATCAAACCAACACGTGGAGATTTCTTTCCTGTGGTTGCCTCAAAATACACAGAACCTAGTAGCGCAAACTGATCTAACATCTCTGGCTTGCAGTCTGCATTGGCACCAATATCCAACATTAAAGCATAAGTTCCGTCCTCTTGTGGAACGAAACCGGCAATCGCTGGGCGGGAAATTCCTTCGATGGTTTTCACAGAAAATAAAGACCCGACCATCATAGCGCCGGTATTTCCTGCAGAAGCAAAGACGTCTGCTTTGCCCTCTTTTAAAAGATGAAACCCAACTCCGATGCTGGAATTGGGTTTTTGAGATAGTGCCTTGGTCGGATGTTCACCCATTTCAATTACTTGATCCGCATGAATAATGACAATTTGTTTGCCAGTGTATCCGTGTTTCGCGATTAATTGTTCAATGGTATCCTTAGGACCTACGGCTAATATGGTGTCGTCGTTTGAAAGACTTGGTAACGCTAAAAGTATTCCTTCTATTACAGCTTCTGGAGCATAATCCCCACCCATCACATCAACGGCTATTTTCATTTAATTATGTTTAATTACTAAAGCTTTTGGCAAAAATAGCATTAAATTTAGTCAAAAAATAGCATTTTAACGGGATTTTTTCAGGTTTACTGAAAAAACAGAGAAAAGCTGCAGTCTATCAGGGAATTACTTAACCGAGAATCCTTCTACAATCATTTTTCCTTTGTAGAACAAGTTACCCTCATGTACGTGTGCACGGTGATAAAGGTGAGTTTCGCCTGTTTGTGGGTCTACGCCTAAATGCTTAGGAGTTCCGAAATCATGCGCTCTTCTTGTATCACGACGAGTAGTAGAGATTTTTCTTTTAGGATGTGCCATGGTATTGTTATTTATTAATTATTGTCTGTTAATTTTTTTAATGCGGCCCATCTAGGATCCATTTCTGGCTCCTGATCGGCATTTTTTTCGTTTTCCGGGTCTGTTGTATAAATCAACTCGCCATCAACATGCTCTTCTAAAGGCTTCACAAACCGAGGGTGCAACTTTTTCATAGGCACCTGCAAGGCAATGAAATCAAATAAATCTTGCGATAAATCTAACTTAGGCGACTTCCTGTCTAATAAAAACAAATTGTCTCCCATGTCTTCATTGTGATCCGAATATTTATAAATAATCTTCTCATCTAGGTGAATAGGGAATTCAAATTCCTCATTCGACCGATCACAAATTAAATTCAAATGGCCCTCAATGGTCAGTCTTACCTGAATCATCGTAGCCGATTTATCTAACGTCGCTTTTGCGTTAAATTCGCCCTTTTGAACCCATTCCTGCTCGAAAGCAGCGAAAAACTCGTCGTTCCCGGTGAAGGAATACTGGTATACTTTATCCTCTAGAGAAAGTATCGGTATCTGGTATGCTTCTAGGACGTTCATTTTCACTCTTGGGTAAAAAAGAATGCGAAATTACGAAAATATTCGAAAACAGCAATAGTTGCGCTGAACAAATTCGTAATTTCGAGGCATGAAGCATTGGAGTCCTTCCCTAAAAGCTTTTTTAGGGATTTTTATTTTATTCGAAGTGGTGGGCTGGTTTTTTGTAGGCTCCAATGAGCGCCTAGATCAGCTGCTATTGATCAATGGGGCGAACAATGCTTTCGCTGATATCGTTTTTCAAGGCCTTACTTCTATTGCTGAAGTCGTTTTGCCTGTTTTGTTATTGATTTACCTCTTTCGGTTTCAGAAAGCTTATGCTTTACCTTACCTGTATTCCTATGCTTTATCGACCGGTTTGATTCAGGTTTTAAAACATTTCGTATTCTCAGATGCACTGCGGCCTGTAACTTACTTTGCCTCTAGCGGTGTCAAGTGGCATTTAGTAGAGGGCTTATCCATACATTCCTATAATTCAATGCCTTCTGGCCATACGGGAGCAGCTTTTTTCATGTTCTTTTGGGTAGCTGTGCTTTTGCAGCGTTTTTACTGGGGGCTTCTCGCGGGTTTATTAGCCGTGGGAGTTGCCTATTCTAGAGTTTATTTGTTTCAACATTTTCCGGTGGATACCCTAGTGGGAGCTTTTATCGGGGTAGGAGCATCCGCCTTATTTTATTTTTTAAACTATGCTAAGATTCGCACAAAGTAAACCATATCTGTTCTGGGCTCTGATAGGTGCGGCAGTGTACATTCCTTTTTTAGGGTCGACCCATTTGTTCGACTGGGATGAGGTGAACTTTGCGGAATCGGCGCGGGAGATGATTGTGACAGGTGATTTTTTGAGCGTCCAAATCAATTTCCAACCCTTCTGGGAGAAACCTCCCTTGTTCTTGTGGTTGCAGGCCTTGAGTTTTATGGCATTCGATTCCTTTTCGGGTCAATCCGATATTTCGATGGAGTTTGCCGCGCGTTTCCCGAATGCGATTATTGGGATTATGACCTTATATACGCTATATGCAATCGGTAAAAAACAATGGAGTGCGAATTTCGGAAATCTGTGGGCCTTCTCTTATCTGGTGGCCGTCACACCGCATGTATATGCGAGTTCAGGGATTATTGATCCACTTTTTAACTTGTTGATTTTTTTAGGTGTTTATTTCTTTTCGGAGTTTTTTCAGGATTCGACAAAGTATAAAAAGGTTGTTTTTGCTGGAGTTGCGATCGGTTTAGCCCTATTGACTAAAGGTCCCGCGGCATTACTCTTGTGGGGATTGACTCTTTTGTTCGTGGGAATACTGTACCGTTCGAGAGTGAATAGTCGATTGTTTATGGGAGCGGTTGTGGCAGGTTTAATCTCTGTATTCTTTTTTGTGGCATGGTACGGCTTGATCGCCTATAAGTATGGCTGGCAGATCATAGAAGATTTCTTTAGTTACCAAGTTCGCTTAATGACTACCGGGGATGCTGGACACGGGCAGCCATTTTATTACCATTTTGTCGTCCTATTGATTGGATGCTTTCCGGTGTCCATTTGGGCAGGGGCTCGATTGTTTAGGCTTAAAAAGGAAGAACACGATTTTTCGAACTGGATGAAGGTCTTGTTTTGGGTGGTCTTGATTCTATTTAGTATCGTGAAGACGAAGATCGTGCATTATTCATCGATGTGCTGGATACCGTTGACGTATTTCTCGGCGGTGGTGTTGCAGGAGTGGCAGTGGGGAGAATTTCGTTTTCATTGGAAATACAAGACGGCGATTGGATTCGTTGGTTTACTTTTAGCAGCGGTATTGACGGCTGTTCCTTTGATAGGCCAAAACGCGGGTATCATAGCTCCTTTCATTAAAGATGTATTCGTACAAGGCAATTTACAGGCACCGGTTTACTGGGCGGGTTGGGAGTTTTTGATTGGCGTTATTTTCGCCTTGGCTGTGATTTACTACTTATTTACGGGAAAGTTGCACACGTTGTTTGCTGCTTCGCTGGTGACCATTATGGCCTATATGGCGATTGTGGTTCCTAAAATAGAGGGGTATACGCAGGCGACTGTGATTGATTTTTACATCGCAAAAGTGGGCCAAAAAGTCTACATCGAGCCAGTCGGATTTAAGTCCTATGCGCAGCTCTTGTATTTTCAAAAGCCGGCAGGTTCTCCCGCGGGCGATGATTTGTTAGCTGCAAAAAAGCTGGATAGACCAGCCTATTTTATTATGAAAGCTGATGCGGAGGATAAGTTCAAATACCATCCGAACTTAATTTTCCAAAAAGAAGAGAATGGATTTCTCTTTTACAAACACCGCTAAATTTTAAACTCCAGGGAAGAAGAACGCACCTTCAATGGCTGCATTCTCATCTGAGTCGGATCCGTGGATCGCATTTGCTTCAATCGATTTAGCAAACAAGCGACGAATAGTGCCCTCAGCAGCTTGAGCTGGGTTTGTAGCTCCTATTAATGTACGGAAATCCTCCACCGCATTTTCCTTTTCTAAAATCATCGGGATGATTTCGCTTTGCGACATGTAATCGCATAGGCTTTGGTAGAAAGGACGCTCGCTGTGAACCGCATAAAATTGACCAGCCTGTTCAGGGGTCATTTTCAATTTTGTTATCGCCAGAATTTTAAATCCTGCTTTTTCAATATGTTGAATAATGGGACCAGTGTTGCCTTCTGCAACGGCATCTGGCTTGATCATAGTGAAAGTTCTGTTTGTCGACATTGGTATAATTTTCTACAAATTTATCTCTAACTTTGCGTTCGCCCAAATTTATTTCTGGTGACCCCAATTTATGACCTCTATCTCTGAGTTAAAAGCTCAACTTATTCCTGGTACGAAAGCCGTAATCACTGCCCATTACAATCCTGATTCGGATGCGATTGGTTCAACTCTTGCTTTTCAGGGATATTTAGCTAAAAAAGGAATTCAGGCAACGGTGGCAGTGCCCTCTGCGGTATCTGCTAACTTAAAATGGATGCCGGGTGCAGAGGATATTTTAGCGTATGATGAGCTAGTACATAAAGTGCAAATTGATGCATTAGTAGAACAAGCTGATTTTATTTTCTGTCTGGATTTCTCAGGTATTCAAAGGTTACATAATTTGGCACCTGCGGTTCGTAAGTCGAGGGCAAAAAAGGTGGTGATTGATCATCATTTGGATCCGGAAGACTTTGGCGATTATTATTATCACCGAACAATTGCAGCCTCTACATGTGAATTAATCTATGATTTAATTCTCGAGTGGGGAGATGAAAGTTTGCTGGATCCATCGATAGGGTCTTGCCTTTATTCAGGCATTATGACGGATACAGGGTCATTTCGTCATCCAAATACGACCGCACACGTACACACCGTCGTGGCTGCACTTATCAACTTAGGGGTGAATACGAATGAAGTTCATCGCAAGGTTTTTGATTCGTCAAGTATTGATCGTTTGAAATTTATTGGTCATGTTCTGGGCCAAAGAATGGAATACTTACCTGATTATCATCTCGCATTTTTGTGGATTACAGCGGAAGATTTAACAAAATTTAATTCCCAAGCTGGAGATACTGAGGGCATCGTAAACTATGGTTTACAGATTGCCGGTTGTGTGTGGTCTATTTTGATGATTGAGCGTCCAGATGGTGTAAAGCTATCTTTTAGGTCGATCGAACCATTTGCAGTCAATGAATTTGCCTCAAAATATTTTGAAGGTGGTGGACATAAAAATGCCTCCGGTGGACGTTTTTCTGCGGGAACTTTGTCAGATGCAAAGAAAAAACTAATGGAAGTGTTACCTTTGTACCTTTCTGAAATAAATCGAGTTAAAAATATTTAAAATCTATCTCATGCGTAAACAACTAGCAGTAATTTTTGTAGCGGCACTTGCACTAGCTTCGTGTAACAAGGTCGAAGTAGTAGAGGGTGTTAAAATTCAAAAACACGAACATGATGATTCTGCCCCTAAATTAAAAGAGGGTGATGTCATCACTTTTGATTTGGTAATCAAAAATGCGGCTGATTCAATCATAAAAGATTCTCGTAAAGAAGGTAATGCGATTCAAGATTTAGTGCCCCCAGCACCTATTTCAGGCGCATTTAAAGGTACCTTCGAGAATGGTTTACGTTTATTATCTGTGGGTGATAGTGCAACCATTTTTGTTCCTGTTGATAGTTTATTTAAAGATGCCCAACAACAGATTCCTCCTTTCTTGAAGCGTGGAACAGATGTTCGTTTCATTGTAAAAATCAAAAAATCTCAAACACGTGCGGAATTTGAGAAAGAGATGAAAAAGTTAGCAGATGAGCAAATAGGTAAAGATTCTAAAACAATTGATGCTTATGTCGCTGGTTTAGGAAAGAAATTTACTAAAACTGCAACCGGTCTATATGTATCCATTTCTAATCCAGGTGTGGGAGAAAGTCCTAAGATGGGAGAATCATGGGAAGTGAATTATATAGGCTCCTTCTTAGATGGTAAAGAATTTGACAAAGGTGCTGCAGTTACCTTACCTCCAGTAGGTCAATTAGTACCAGGGTTTAATGAGGCTATGATGCTTTTGAAAAAAGGAGGAAAAGGTACATTTGTGATTCCATCTTCTTTAGGTTATGGTGCACAGGGAGCTGCTCCACGTATCCCCGCAAATGCTATCTTAGTGTTTGAATTAGAAGTATTGTCTAAGAAATAATTGAATGAAAGTTTTCGGATTCCTATTTGTTGCCTTTTTTACGTTTTCCTGCTTATCTGATATTGCATTAGAAGATGAAGTGAAGGCGGAAGAAAATAAAAAACAGATTTTAGCCTATTTTGCTTCAAAAAATCAAAATCCATCGGTATTGACTAATGGAGGCTATTATTTTGTAACTAAGTCGAATCCAACAGGAGAATTAGCAAGCAATGGAGATTCGCTTTTTGTTCACTATGAGTTCTCGAACCTGACTACTGGTAAGGTATTAGATAGCACAAACAGGGCAACTGATTCTCCTTATTTCTTTCGTTATGGATTTAGTAATCCCGTGTTTGTTAATTTAATGTCAGCTTTGCGCGAGGGGGAACAAGCTACACTCATAATACCCGGAACGGCGCAAGCCTTTCCTGATTTGCCCGCATACACTCCTCTAATGGTGAAGGTTAAGTCATATGTTGTTCGTACCCAAGATGATTTGATTCGTGAATTCATTGCCCAGTACAAGTATACTGTTACGGAGGCCCAAACGGATGGATTACGCTTCATACGTTTAAATGCGGGCA
>JBEBDF010000087.1:0-7547 GCA_041157105.1 Bacteroidota bacterium
ACTCTGGAAGATGGTTGCACCTTCATCATAATGCTCGTTTACATAGTGAATCGTGATTCCCGATTCCTTCTCTCCAGCCGCCACAACAGCCTCATGTACGAAATGACCGTACATGCCTTTGCCGCCATATTTGGGCAATAAAGCGGGATGAATATTCACAATACGTTGTGGGAATGCCTTCACGAAATCGGCTGGAATTAACCACAAGAAACCGGCTAAAATGATCCAATCTGTTCGCAGAGATTGAACTTCTTTTAACACCGTTCCGTTCTTATAGGATTCTCTGTCAAAAACGCGGCAAGGCACGCCTAATCGCTCCGCTCGCTGAATAATCCCCGCTGAAGGGTTATTGCAGTAAATGTGGGTGATTCGAACCTGATCGGATCCTTTGAAATGTTCGATAATTTTTTCGGCATTAGAACCCGAACCGGAAGCAAATAAGACGAGATTTTTCAAAGGTTATCAGTTGTTTAACACAAATTTACATTCTTTCAGCTAAATTTAGGGCATGAAAATAGGGATCGTTTGTTATCCGACGTATGGCGGAAGTGGTGTGGTGGCGACTGAATTAGGTAAGGCTTTGGCCTTAGCAGGTCATCAGGTGCACTTTATCACGTATACTCAACCACCGCGTTTGGATATTTTTTCCGAAAATATCTTCTACCACGAAGTTTCGGTGGCCTCCTATCCTTTATTTGAATACCTGCCCTATGAGTCTGCCTTGGCCAGTAAAATGGTGGATGTGACCATCAACGAGAAGTTGGATTTAATCCATGTGCATTATGCTATTCCGCACGCTTCGGCGGCTTATTTAGCGAAGCAAATATTAAAATACAAAGGCATTCACGTGCCCGTTATTACGACTTTACACGGTACAGATATTACGTTAGTAGGTCGCGATCCGTCTTTCGAGCCGGTGGTTACCTTCTCGATAAATGAATCCGATGGGGTGACAGCGGTTTCGGAGAGTTTGAAGAATGATACCTACGATGAATTTGAGATCTTAAGTCATATCGAAGTAATTCCAAATTTTATTGATCTTCATCGGTTCCAAAAACGCCCGCACGAACACTTTAAAAAATCACTTTGTCCTAACGGGGAGAAGCTGTTAATGCACACCTCAAACTTCCGAAAAGTGAAGCGTATCGAGGATATTGTGAAAGTTTTTGCGATCGTTCGCAAAAAAATACCGGCGAAATTAGTTTTGATAGGGGATGGTCCTGAACGTTCAGGCATTGAGGCTTTATGTCGTGAATTAGAGGTGCAAAATGATGTCCGTTTCTTAGGAAAGATGGATGGAATTGAGGAGGCTTTATCACTTGCAGATCTGTTCTTGTTGACTTCCGAAAAAGAGAGTTTCGGCTTAGCCGCCCTAGAGGCAATGGCCTGCGAAGTTCCGGTTATTTCCTCGAATGCAGGTGGTATTACTGAGGTAAATATTCACGGTATCACGGGTTTTGTTAGCGAGGTAGGGGATGTGAACGATATGGCAGCAAATACAATCAAAATATTGTCTGATCCTATACTTCATGATCAAATGAAGGCGAATGCCTTAGCTCGAGCGAAAGAATTTGATATTGTTAAAATTCTTCCCTTGTACGAAAAGTTTTACGAGCGCGTTACCTCTAAGAGCTGGAAATTCCCTAAGCAAAACGATTAACCCGGCTTTTATCTGTGCAGGAGTCTAGCAGTTCCGCCATTGATTTTCCCGATGTGGGGTCTACATAAAAAGGTGCAATTTCTACTAGAGGTTTCAAGATAAATTTACGTTCAGCAATCCGCGGATGAGGAACGGTTAAGTCTTCTCCGGCAATCGTTACATCACTGTAATACAAAATATCAAGATCGAGTGTTCGCGGTCCCCAGCGCTCTTTTCGTTCTCTTCCAAATTCCTTTTCAATCGCTAACATCTCAGTTAAACAGGCTTGTGGAGCTAGGTTCGTACTCACTAAAATAACCTGATTCAAAAAGTCTGCTTGTGGGATGGGACCCCAGGCTTCGGTTTTGTAAATGGAGGAGTAAACCGAAATTTTTCCTATTTTTTTTTCAATAAGCGGGTAGGCCCCCTCGAATATTTCCCGGGTATTTCCTAGATTGCCGCCTAAAGAGAGGAAGAGCTGATTGATCATCTCTTAAAATTACTAATTTCTGCGCTATGCACCCGAATTATTCTGTGGAGGATTTAGAACCTGGCATGCTTTTGTTAGCGGAGCCCTTCTTAGAGGACCCGTCTTTCCATCGATCAGTCATTTTACTTTGTGAGCATACCAATGCCCATTCGTTCGGTCTAGTGCTGAATAATAAGCAGGAAATAGTCTTTGATTCTTTTGTGGATGAGAAGGTGCTGGAGGATGTTCCTTTGTATTCCGGAGGCCCGGTGGATCCCACGATTATGCAGTTTGTGCATCGTAGACCTGATTTAATTCCAGATGGGGTCTTGATAGGTCCGGGGATTTATTGGTCTGGAAGCTTCGAAGTAGCGATCGATAAGGTGGTAGCTGGTGAGATCGGATTTGATGAAATCAAATTTTTCATTGGCTATTCCGGCTGGGGAGCGGGGCAATTAGCGCGTGAGGTGAAGTCGAATGCATGGATTTTGCATCCGGGGAATGATAAATTGGTTTTTGATGAATCTCATGAGTCGTTGTGGCGAAAGATTATGTATGCCAAAGGTGGTGATTTCAGAGTTCTCTCCACTTATCCAGATGACCCTACTTTAAATTAAGATATTCTCGCCCAGTTGGTGGTGTCTTTGCGCTGTGAACGTACTTGTTCGCGAATCATTTGGTAGCCTGGCTTTTCTAGGTTAGGATCTTCTTCTAAGATTTTTTGCGCCGTTTCTCTAGCTACTTTTAGAATTTCACCATCTTTTGCGAGGTCAGCGATCATCAGGTCGATGGCGCCACTTTGGCGAGTCCCTGAAATATCCCCGGGACCTCTAAGCTGCAAATCCACTTCTGCGATTTCGAATCCGTTGTTCGTTTTCACCATCGTATCGATGCGTTTCTTTGTATCAGCCGATATTTTATAGCCCGTCATCAGGATGCAATAGCTTTGCTCTGCACCCCGACCTACACGTCCTCTTAGCTGGTGTAATTGGGATAATCCGAAGCGTTCTGCACTTTCAATGATCATAATGGAGGCATTCGGCACGTTTACACCTACCTCGATGACAGTGGTTGCTACCATAATTTTGGTTTCGTTTTTCACGAAACGGGCCATCTCAATATCCTTGTCCGCGGGCTTCATTTTTCCATGCAAAATGCCTAAAGGCACCTCCGGGAACGCTCTCGAAATACTTTCATAGCCATCCATCAGGTCTTTGAAGTCCATTTTCTCGGATTCTTCAATCAATGGATAAACGATGTAGATCTGGCGACCTTTGCTTAACTCGTTTTGGATGAAACCAAATACCTGCAAGCGGTGGCTATCGTAGCGATGTGTGGTCTGAATGGGTTTGCGACCCACGGGTAATTCGTTAATTATTGAAATATCTAAATCTCCATAAAGCGTCATCGCTAAAGTCCGCGGAATCGGTGTTGCCGTCATCACCAAAATGTGTGGATGAAACGCCTTATTCTTGTCCCAGAGCTTCGCCCGTTGCGCCACCCCGAAGCGGTGCTGCTCATCGATGATGCACATTCCCAAGTTCTTAAACTGAACAGAATCCTCAAATAGGGCGTGCGTGCCCACTAAAATTTGTAATTTCCCAGACTGCAAATCTTCGTGCAGCCCCAAGCGATCCTTCTTCTTCACAGACCCCGTCAACTTTGCAATCGTCAAACCTAATAAGTCCGCGAACTTCTTCAATCCTTGGTAATGCTGATCGGCTAAAATCTCCGTAGGTGCCATCAAGCAGGCTTGTGTCCCGTTATCAATCGCCAAAAGCATCGATATAAACGCCACTATCGTCTTTCCAGATCCCACATCCCCCTGCAATAAACGGTTCATCTGTTGACCCGATCGCATGTCCGCAAAAATCTCTCGAATCACCTGCTTCTGCGCATTCGTTAATTCGAAAGGCATATGCTCTTGGTAGAACTTGGTTAAAAGTGCCGCCGAAGAAAAAACTTGACCTGGGAAAGCCACTTTTCGAATCAGATTCTGCTTAATCAGGCGCAACTGATTATAAAAGAGTTCCTCAAATTTCAGTCGCCGTCTGGCTTGGTGTAGCCAATTTTCACTTTGGGGCAAATGAATATGGTATAATGCCTCTTGCTTTGAGATTAATTTAAACTGCGAATTTACCTCAGCCGGAAGTGTCTCCCGAATGTAGGGGAAAGCAATTTCGAGCAGGTTTTTCTGTAGCGTCGCGATGGCTTTGCTGTCGATGTATTTCTTACGCAGCTTTTCCGTTAAGGGATAAACAGGTTGGAAATATTTTCCTGTCGCTTGTTCTCCTTTGTAGACCTCCATCTCTGGATGGGTCATTTGAAGTTGTCCGTTAAAGCTAGTCGGCTTGCCGTAAAAGAGGTAGTCGACTCCGGTGTTTAAGGATTTTTCGAGCCATTTGACTCCCTGAAACCAAACAATTTCTATGCAGCCTGACGCGTCGCAAACTTGCGCAACGATGCGCTGGCGGTGGCCAGCGCCTATTTTTTCTTTGAACCGAATTCGCCCGATGAACTGGGCATGGTCCATGTCGTCCGTAATCGAGCCGATGGGGTGAACAACCGTTCGGTCTTCGTAGCGGAAGGGGAAATACTGAATTAAGTCGCCATAGGTGAACATGCCTAGCTCTGTCTGTAATAGCGTTAGCTTCGCGGGGGTCATCCCACGGAGTTTGGCTAAATCAGTATCGAAAAAAGCTACGAGCGACATAGACGAAAAATTTTGTGAATTTAGGTATATTTACAGAACGATTGCGAAAATACCCCCAAACATGAAGAGTTTTTTAGACCAAGAATTTGAATCCGATGGCTTTGTGTTGAGCAATGTGGAGGATTTATTTAATTGGGCTCGGGCGAGTTCGCTTTGGCCAATGAGCTTTGGTTTAGCGTGTTGCGCGATCGAAATGATGCAAGCTTTTGCCTCTGGCTATGATTTAGATCGTTTTGGGGTGTTTCCTCGGCCTTCCCCGCGCCAATCTGACGTAATGATTGTGGCTGGAACGGTGACCTTTAAAATGGCTGATCGCATCCGCCGTCTTTACGAACAAATGCCAGAACCGCGTTATGTTATTTCCATGGGATCATGTGCGAATTGTGGCGGACCTTATTGGGAGCACGGGTATCACGTAGTAAAAGGGGTGGATAAAATCATTCCGGTAGATGTGTATGTTCCCGGTTGCCCACCGCGTCCAGAAGCCTTATTAGGCGGGATCATTAAATTACAGCAAAAGATTAATCAAGAGAGTTTAGTGGTGCCTCAGCGAATTCTGGCTGCCTTAAATAAATAAGATGGATGTAGTATCGATCAAAGATTTAGTTCAAACGCAATTCCAATTCGAAGCCGAATGGGAAGAGGACATGGGGCGTTTGACCTTGCCAGCTGAGCATATTTTGCCTGTTTGCGAGTTTCTTTGGAAGAATCCGTCTACCTATTTTGATTCCCTTTCTTGTCTGACAGCCATCGATCAAGGCCCTGAAGCAGGGAAAATGGAAGTCATATATACCCTGTATTCGATCCCAAATCACGTGACCTTTCATTTGCGCGTGATCTTAGACCGAGCAAAGCCTACAGTATCCTCTGTTACATCTATCTGGAGAACGGCAGATTGGCATGAACGCGAAGCCTTTGATTTTTATGGAATTCAATTTAAGGGCCATCCTGATTTACGTAGAATATTACTCCCAGAGGACTGGGAAGGTCATCCATTACGCAAAGATTATGTAGAACAGTCGAAATACCACGGTATTCAAGTGAAATACGATCGATGAAAATAGCGGGCTTTACCTTTATACGAAATGCGGTGAAGAACGATTATGCTATCGTGGAAGCCATCACCTCTATTTTACCCATATGTGATGAGTTTGTGGTAGCGGTAGGCAATTCAGAAGATGACACTTTGGCTTTAATTCAAGGCATTACCTCGGATAAAATTAAGATTGTGGAGACAGTTTGGGATGATACGAAACGCGAGGGTGGTGCCACTTTTGCATTAGAAACGGACAAAGCGCTTCAAGCTATCTCAAAAGACATCGATTGGGCCTTCTATATTCAAGGGGATGAATGCGTTCACGAGAAAGATTTGCCTATCGTTAAAGTAGCGATGGAGGCGAATTTAACCGATAATAACGTCGAAGGATTACTCTTTCATTACCGCCATTTCTATGGCTCATACCAGCATGTGGCTATTTCGAGACGTTGGTATAGAAGAGAAATTCGGGTGGTCAAAATGCATCCAGGTGTTCATTCTTACAAGGATGCGCAGGGCTTCAGAAAAGACGGTAAAAAGATGAAAGTGAAGCTGATTCCGGCTTACATCAACCATTATGGCTGGGTAAAACCGCCCGAAGGCCTGAATAATAAGGTGCGTAATTTTACACAATTTTACCACGACGATGCTTGGTTAGCAGAAAACGTGCCTGCTGATTACCAGTTTGATTATGGTAATGCGGAACGACTTTTTCGTTTTGAGGGAACACATCCAGCCGTGATGTCGGATCGCGTAGCTCGATCGAACTGGCCTTTTTATTTCGATCCGGTAGAATTAGAGAAGAAAATGAGCCTGCGTCGTAAAATCTTACAGAAAATCGAGGACCTCACCGGTTACCGGGTAGGGGAATATAAAAACTACCGCCTGCTGTAATGGAAGAGTCGATTCAATTTTTTCCTGCTGCGAAGGCGCCCTCGAAGCCCTATTTCTCGATTCTCATTCCGAGTTGGAATAATCTTGCCTACCTAAAATTATGCGTGGAGGCGATCAGAAAACACTCCACCACTTCCTATGAAATCATATTGCACCTAAATGAATCGAAGGATGGTTCGAAAGAATGGGTGGAATCACAGGAAGATATTGCTTTTTCTTACAGCCCTATTAATGTGGGCGTTTGCTATGCGATGAACGCGATGGTGAAGCTCGCGCGCGCAGATTATTTCCTCTATTTGAATGACGATATGTACGTGCTGCCTAATTGGGATGGTTTTCTAAAAGAAGAAATCGAAAGTATCGGGCACACGGAATTCTTTTTATCTGCCACAGCCATCGAGCCTAAAGCCCAAAGCGCTTGCTCCATACATGCCGATTTCGGCCGGTCGATCGCGACTTTCGAAGAGGGGAGATTACTAGAAACGTATGATTCTTTGCCTTTCCATGATTGGCAAGGAGCGACATGGCCACCTAATGTGGTGCACCGTTCCTTGTGGGATAAAGTGGGAGGTTATTCGAATGAATTCACCCCTGGGATGTATTCAGATCCCGATTTTTCGATGAAATGCTGGCAGGCGGGAGTTCGTTTGTTCAAGGGAATTTCTCGGAGTAGAGTGTATCATTTTGGGTCCATTTCCGTGAAACGAGTGAAACAAAACAAAGGATATTTCCAGTTTATCCGCAAGTGGGGGATGACTTCGTCTACCTTATCGAAATACTATTTAAGAAGAGGCGA